>JAGWBQ010000016.1 GCA_021295815.1 Gemmatimonadota bacterium
ACACCATCCCCGGCAACCTGGCCAAGAACGAACTCCGGAACCGTTCTCGCAACCCGGTATTCCTCTTTCAGAGTCTCGTGTCCAAGTGGAAGGAGGAGGACCGTCCCTTGGAGTGGGAAGATCCGCGCAACCGACCCGACGACCTTTATCGGAAGCGGTTTCTCGTGCGAAGGGTCGAGGATGCCGTTGCTCAGCTCTCGCCGGACCACCGGGTCGTCTTCCTGCTTCGCGAGTTCGAAGGGAAGTCCTACGAGGAGATCGCCGGGATCGTCGGTTGCAACCTGGGCACCGTAAAGAGCAGGCTGAACCGAGCCCGCAACAACTTCGCCCGCATCGTGGCGCCGATGGTCGACTGACCTTGATGGTCGACTGACCTTATCGAATAGGCGACGGCTTCGGAGGGCGGCCCCGGGATTCGCGACAGCCG
Source organism: Gemmatimonadota bacterium (assembly GCA_021295815.1). Lineage (NCBI taxonomy): Bacteria > Pseudomonadati > Gemmatimonadota > Gemmatimonadota bacterium. Next base: position 428 of record JAGWBQ010000016.1, read on the forward strand.
CGCTTCGGGCTCCGGCTCCGGAACCGGAGGTGCCCGGATTTGTAGTAGTTGGCATGTCCTGCACGAAATTTCTGGCCCGATACTCCGAGTTTCTCGACGGTTATCTGGCACCTTCGGACTTCGCGGCGTGTGAAGAACATCTGCGCGAGTGCTCGAGCTGCCGCCGCTACCACAGAGTGCTGGGCCGGGCGCTTGGAATCTTGCGAAGCCTGCCCGAAGTCGTCCCTTCGCACGATTTTCTGGGTCGGCTGAAGCATCGCATGTACAACGAACGACTCCGGCCGACGAGAACTTCGGCGATCTCCGGAGCGACGCTCTTCTCCATGGCGGCGATCGTCATCGTATTGGCTTGGTCGCCCACCTTGTGGAAGCAGATGCGTACCGATTCGACCGTTCAGCACGGGGTATCGGCTGACGCGGACCTCAGGATGGCGGTCTCGACCGAGCCCTCCCGGCAGCCGAGCGGCATGGCGGCTCGGGTATCCCGGCAGCAGGATCCGAACGCGCTCCCGGCGGCGCTCTGGGGGGACACCAACCACCTTCTCTACCGGTTTTCCCCGGTCGCGCGCCGCTATCAGGCGGACCCTGTCAGCGAGCTGAACACGGCCGTCGATCATTGACCGGACGGATGCCCCCACGGCTCGACCACGAGCGGGGAGGGTCGTTCCTTCTCCATGGTGACGACGAATTCAGAAAGAGCGAGGTCGAACGCGCTCTTTGCGACCGCTATCTCGACCCCGCCACCCGCGACTTCAACTTCGACCTCTTGCGGGGCGGCGAGATCGGGCCGGAGAGCCTGATCGCGGTGCTCACCACACCCCCGATGATGGCGGAGTGGCGAGTCGTTCTCCTGCGCGACACGCAGCGGCTGGCATCCGGTGCGAAGACCCGGCGCGCGCTGCTCGCCGTGGTGGAGTCCATGCCTGCGGGGCTGGTCGTCGTGATGAGTTACACCCTGTCACGGGGCAGGCAGCCCAAGTTCTTCAAGGATCTGCGCAAGGCTTCGGCGAGCGCCGAATTCAACCAGCTCTCCGATTACAAGTTGCACGAATGGGTGATCTCTAGGGTCGGCGAGCTCGGCGGCAAGATCCAGCCCGAGGCGGCACGGGCCGTGACCGCATCCTCCGGCAACGATCTCGGCATACTGGCTCAGGAGCTCGACAAGCTCGTCGGCGTCGCCGGTGACGGTCCGGTTACCGTCGATACCGTGCGGGCGGCAGGCGTCCGCGTGCCCGCCATGGACCGGTGGAGGTGGTTCGATCTGATCGGTGATCGGTCGTTCGATGCCGCGCTGAACTCGCTCTGGGACGTTCTCAACCAGAGCCAGACCGGACGCTCGGAGTCGGTGGTCGGTCTGGTAAGCGGTCTCACGACTCACTTCCTCCGGCTCGGTCTTGCCGCCGAGGGTGGACGCCGACAGCTTGCGCCCGCGCTTTCACGCCAATCCTGGCTGGTCGACCGCATAGTGCGTCAGAGCCGAAGGTGGAGTGCGGCGGAGATCGAGGCGGCCCTCGAGGGCCTGATCAGGCTCGACCGGCTTCTAAAGGCCAGCGCCCACTCCGACGTTCACTACCTGGAGGAGTGGCTGCTCGCTCGCAAGGCGCACACCTCGGTGCGGGCCGCCCGCCCGGCGGCGTAAAACGGGTCCGCCATGAGTCCGCGAACACCCTCGGTACGGATCTTCGCGCTTCCTGCGGCCCTTGCGGTCCTCCTGGTTTCGCCATTCGACGGGTCTCCTCAGACGCCTCCGACACCCGAAGAGCTTCTCTCGGACATAACGCTGCTCGCAACAACCGGCCGCACCGAGGAGGCTCGTGCGCAGCTCGCGGACTGGTGGAGCACCCAGCGGGGCGAGGCCATGCCGAGATCGGTCGAGCGGGCGCTCTGGTGGCGCGCACGGCTCCAGACCGACCCACTGGCGGCCACGCGGGATTTTCGTCGCCTGCTGGTCGAGTACCCGTCGGGACCCTACGCCGACCTGGCCCTCCTTCGTCTGGTGCAGGGTGCGCGGGCGAGCGGCGATTCCGTGGCCGAAGAGAACTACCTGGAATCTCTCGCCCGAGGCTATCCCGGCTCTCCCGGCCACCAGGCGTCACTGGCCTGGGCGCGGGGCGAGGAGGTCCGGCTCCAAGCTGCCGTGCTGATGGACGGCAGGTTCGACGTCGTTCCCGGCCGGCTCGCCGCGGCGCCTGCTCTGGACGCCACGGACGACATGACCGCTTCGACGAGCGACGCCGAGATGGGCGGCGAGGGCCTGGAAAGGAGCGACGTGAACCCGAAACACCCGCCACCCGAGGCGGACTCGGGAACGGAAGCCGGTTCACCGGCGGGCCAGCCGGCAGCTCGCTACGCCGTCCAGCTGGGCGCCTTTCGTGAGATTTCCCGTGCCGAGAGGCTCATGGACAGGGCGGTGGAGCGTGGGCTCGAGGTCCGAATCGTGCGTTTGCCCGAGAGCGAGCTTCACTATGTGCGGGTGGGGAAGTACGGAATCGCGGCCGAGGCCGACGAGCTCCAGGTCCGGCTCACCGAGCTCGGATTTCGAACCTTCGTGGTTCGAGATGCTCACGAGGAAAGGCCGGCCAGGTAGGATCGCGCTCGAACCAGGCTTTCGGCGGGTTCCCTAAGGCCTTTCCGCCTTGCACGATGTATCTTGGAGGCATGCCGAACCACGACACTCCGCTCATGCAGCAGTGGCGCGAGGCCAAGGCCAAGGATCCCTCGGCCTTGCTCGCGTTCCGTGTGGGTGACTTCTACGAGTTCTTCAACGAGGACGCCGAAAAGGCTGCGCCGCTGCTCTCGCTGACCCTGACGGCGAGGAACAACGGCAACGCCGCCAAGACCCCGCTGGCGGGCTTCCCGGCCAAAGCCCTGCCGGAGTATGTGCGCAAGCTGGTCCAACTAGGTGAGCGGGTGTCGATCTGCGAGCAGACCGAGACCCCCGCCCAAGCCCTCGGAAGCGTCGTCAAGCGCGAGGTGGTCGAGACGATCACTCCGGGTACGGTCCTCGACGACGCTCTGCTCGACGCCGGGCGAAGCAGCTTTCTGGTCGCGCTGGTGAAGGGGCGCGGCGACTCCTATGGCTCGGCCGCGCTCGAACTCACGACCGGAGAGCTGATCGGCATGCGCTTCCCGGCGGACGACCTCGAGGCCGAGCTGGGCAAGCTCGAACCAGCCGAACTTCTTCTCCCTCGCTCGCTGTCCCAGGAGCCCTCGTTCGCGGAATCCTTCGAGGCCGCGCCCGCCCCACGAACTCTGCGCGAAGACTGGTACTTCGACCCCGAGAGCTGCGGAGAGGAGGTTCTGCGGGCCTACGGACTCCACTCGCTGGACGGGCTGGGGGTGGAGCCTTCCGAAGCGGCGATCATCACCGCCGTCGGGGCGCTGATCCGTTACGTGAAGGAGGTCAAGCCGACCGTCGGAGGACATTTGCGACGGCTGCGGGTGGTCAGATCCGGACACACCATGCTCCTGGACGAGATGACCCGGCGAAATCTCGAGATCGTGACCCCGCTGCGTCCCGGCGAGACCGATGTCACCCTGCTCTCGGTTCTCGACGACACGGCCACGCCGATGGGCGCTCGCCTGTTGCGCCGCTGGCTTCTGGAACCGCTCCTGAGCCTCGAGGAGATCGACCGGCGCCACGATGCCGTGGAACGTCTGGTTTCCGACCGCCCCGGACGAAAGAAGCTCGCGTCGGAACTCTCCGGCGTCGGCGACCTCGACCGACTCGCCGGGAAGCTCAGTCTGGGCCGAGGGGCTCCTCGTGATCTGGCCTGGCTGCGAGATTCGCTGCGCTCGCTGCCGGGAGTGAGGGACACCGTGCGCTCGCTTCGGGCGACCGCCCTCTTCGAAGCCGGGCCTTCGGGAGCCGATGGCGCGCCGCCGGACACAGACGCGCCTCCCGACACCGGCCGGAAACGGACCGCCGCAACGGATCTGCTCGAGGCCGCCGCCGATCTTGATCTCGTTGCCGATGCGCTCTCGCTGCTCGACTCGGCCCTCGCGGACCGACCTCCTCAGAGTCTTGCCGAAGGCGGGGTGATTCGGGAAGGATGGTGCCCGGAACTCGACGAGCTGCGAGCCGCCCGCGACGGAGCCCAGGACTTCATCGCCTCCATGGAACGGAGGGAGCGCGAAGCGACCGGCATCCCTTCGCTCAAGATGGGCTACAACCGCGTCTTCGGGTACTTCATCGAGGTCACCCGTCCGAAGTTGGATCAGGTTCCCGAACACTACCTGAGACGCCAGAGCCTTAAGGCCGCCGAGCGTTTCGTCACCCCGGAGCTCAAGGAGTGGGAAGAGAAGGTCGTCGACGCCGAACTGCGCATGGCCGATCTGGAAGCCCAGGCCTTCGCCGAGCTTCGCGAACGGATGACCTCCTTCGTCCCCCGTCTCCGGAAGAGCGCCGCGAGAATAGGCGAGCTCGACGTCCTCTCCTCTTTCGCTTCGGTGGCCGTGAGCCGTCGCTACGTCCGACCGAGCATGCACGAAGGCTACGCCCTCGAGGTCCGCGGGTCGCGCCACCCGGTGGTGGAGGCCATGATGCCTTCCGGCGAGTTCATCCCCAACGACGTCGTGCTGGACAGGGAGAAGAACGTGGTCCTCCTCACCGGACCCAATATGGCGGGCAAGAGCACCGTGCTGCGCCAGATCGGCCTTATCCAGCTTCTTGCGCAGACCGGTTCCTTCGTGCCCGTCACCCATGCCCGCATACCGGTCGCGGATCGGATCTTCACCAGGGTGGGCGCTTCCGACAACCTCTCCCGGGGCCATTCCACCTTCATGGTGGAGATGAACGAGACCGCCGCCATAATCAACGGCGCCGGCGTTCGCTCCCTGATCCTGCTCGACGAGATCGGGCGCGGCACATCGACCTACGACGGTGTATCCATTGCCTGGGCGGTAACCGAACACATCCACGACCGCATCGGCGCCAAGACGCTCTTCGCCACGCACTACCACGAGCTCACCAGGCTCGCGGAACGGCTCCGGGGCGTGAGCAATCTCAAGGTTCTCGTGAAAGAGGTCGACGAGAACATCGTTTTTCTTCGCAAGCTCGCCAAGGGAGAGGCCGATCGTTCCTACGGCGTTCAAGTTGCGAGAATCGCCGGGCTTCCCACCGCGGTCGTGAACCGGGCCAAGGCGCTGCTCACAAACTTCGAAGGTAGGGACGGAACTGCGGTCATGCTTCCGGAACCCACCAAACAGTTCCAGCTCTCCGTCTTCAACGCCGACCATCCCGTGGTCTCCGAACTTCGCTCTCTGAACCCCGACGACCTCTCGCCCAGGCAGGCCCTCGAACTCGTTTACCGACTCGTCCGCGAAACCATGAAGCACGATGAGTAGAGCCCGGGCCGCTTCCCGGGCGTCGGCGTTCGTCGTCCTCGGGGCGATCGGGTGCGGCGATGTCGAGCCTCCCGTTCTCCTGGACGAGCAGGAGTCCGTCCGCTACCCCTTTCCGGCCTGGGACGCGGGCACGGTCGGAGAGGTCATGCTCAGAGTGCGGGTGACCCCCGACGGCACGGTCGATTCGGTCGAGCTCCAAACCACATCGGGAAAACCGGCCCTCGACTCCGCCGCGCTGGTCGATGCGTGGAAGCTGCTCTTCGAGCCCGCAAGGCGAGCGGACGAGGAGATCGCAGCCTGGGTCTCGGTGCCGGTGCGGTTCGAGCGGGAGGATTCCGTCGTTTCCGAGGAGCACGGTCCGTGAAGATCGTCGTCCTCATGGGCGGTCTCTCCGACGAGCGCGAGGTATCGCTCGCTTCCGGAGCGCAGGTCGCCAACGCACTACGCGAGGCCGGTCACGAGGCGCTGGCTGTGGACACGGTCGCCGGCGCGCTCGACGAGGCCGAGGAGCGCAGGTTGCTTGCGGGCGGGGTCGGGCGCAGCCCCCCGGCGGGCGACCGTCTTGCGCGCCTCTCCAACGCTCGCGTCTCCCAGCTCGCTCTCGCCCCGCCGACTCACGACGCCGACGTGTTCTTCCTCGCCCTTCACGGAGGAGCCGGCGAGGACGGCTCGATCCAAGGCCTGCTCGACATGGCCGGAGTCGCCTACACCGGCAGCGACAGACTGGGATGTTCGCTGGCGATGGACAAGGAGGTAACCAAGAGACTCTTGCGGGAGGCCGGTGCGCCCACGCCCGATTGGCGTCTGCTCGACGAGTGCTCGGACATGGAAATCGAACGGGCCCTCGGTCTTCCGGTCATCGTCAAGGCGGCGAACGGCGGTTCGTCTCTGAGACTGACCCTCGCCAAGGACAGGGAGCAACTGGCGCTGGTTCGTCGCGAGAGCCGCTCCTGGAACGACGTGGTTATCTGCGAACGCTACCATCCGGGGAGGGAGTTCACCGTGGGCGTCGTTGGCGGCGACCTGCTTCCCGTCGGTGAGATCGTGCCGAAGCGCGAATACTTCGACTACATCTCCAAATACCAGACCGGGATGGCCGAAGAGATCTTTCCGGCCGGGATCGATGACGGGCTGGCGACACGACTCCAGGAACTCGCTCTCGACGTCTTCCAGGCTCTCCGCATGCGCGACTACGGAAGAGTCGACTTCATGGTCGACGGGGAAGACCGACCGTGGTGCCTGGAAGCCAACGCCTCGCCAGGTATGACGGCCAACTCTCTGCTCCCCAAGGCGGCGGCCGCAGCCGGTATCGGGTTTCCCGATCTCTGCGACCGACTGGCTCGCCTGGCTGCGGAACGCGGGTGACGCCTCCACGCGGCTTCAAAGGCGCACGCACTCCCTTCAGACGACCCCTCCTTCCGAATCCCAAGTGCACCTGCTGGTAACGCCCCTGGGGTAGCCTGATCCCGCTTCAGCCGACACCGCCCAGATACCTTGCCGGGATCGGAAATGCTTCGCTCTCGCTCAGCCAGTAGATGGAGATCACCCACCAGCGCTCGCCGTCGTCGAGGAGCTGGATGGAGTTGATGCCCCTCGCGAAAGGCTCCGGATCGGTTACGCTGCGTCGCGACTCGTATGTCGAGAACGCGTGCGCGATCACGCCGTACTCTTCGGTGACCCGATGTACTTCGACCTCGTGGAAGCCGTCCCGCTCGAGCATGCCGCCGACACGTTCGGCGTATTCCGCAGGTGTGATGACGACTCGCTGGAAGCCTTCGCCGTCGGGGCGCCCCACGACCGGGTTCAGCGTGGCTCCCGGTGCGAAGAGCGAGCGAAACCGGTCCCAGTCCCGCTCGACTCCGGCGTCTCCCGAAATCACGTCGTAGACCGCCGCGATGATGGCGTCGATCGAGGCCACGTCGGCGGGATCGGCTTGAGGCGGCTCCGCCTCCTGAGCTCCCGCCGGACTGCCGGGCGCGAGGGCCGCGATAAGTAAGGCTAAGACGGCGAAACGGCGGAAAGGCGTGCGCGCTGGCAGCATGGCGGGCGTGGGGTGGGGTGACAGGCTTCGAGCCGTACACTCGTTGCGGAGGCGGGTGCCCTCTATCCGCCAGAACGCTGGCAGCGCAGGTCTGGCGCAGCCGGAAGAGGACAGCGGTGCAACCTGTAGGTCGGGCGCTACCTCACCTCGGGCGGAAGCCTCTTGACCACTACGGTAGGCACGTCGAACTCGTCCGTCTCGACGTAGGCGGCCAAACCGTTGGGGCCGAACGCCGAGAACATGGTAGCACCGCTCTGTTGGGGGAAAGTCCCCACGTATTGTCCGTCCGGGCTGATGACGTCGATAGGCGAGTCGGGCGGGCGAGAGGTGCTGAACGACACTCCGGTCACAACGCTACCGAGTATGTGGTCCTCCCATGGGTAGCCGCCGTCGGGAGTGCGTCGTACCCAGACACCGCCAGACCAGGTGGTTCTTAGGTCGTCGATCTCCTGTAAGGCCAACCGAGCAACGTTCCTCCTGCTTCCGCTCTCAGGAGGTAAGCCCTCGTGCCTTCCGGAAAGCCAGCGTACGCTTCCGGCCGCTCAGGTTCGCTGCCGGCTTCGGCTGGAAAATTAACCATCCGGGGCTCCCGCCCGGGCCGGAAGACATGGAACGCCCTGTGCCCGAAGTCGGGCACGACCGTCGTTCCGTCCCGGAAAGTGACTGCCGATCTGGCCAATTGAAACTCGCCTGGACCCTCTCCCGGTCGACCGACCGTCGTCACGAATGCGCCTAAGGAATCAACGACCAGGACACGCAATTCACCTCCGGCGACCACGGTGCCAACGACGGCAGCGATGTGCAGGTTGCCATCTGCGTCGAACCCAGAGAAGTGACCGACGTCAACTGTTCCCAGTCCGCGCCTCCGTCTCCCACCCGAAACACCTCATCGAAATTGGCCGACAGGGCGACATCTTCCGCAGGGAGCTCGACGACGGGAGCTTGGGGTGCCAAAGAAGCTGGCAGCACCCAGCACAGCAGGTAGCAGAATGCAAGGTTAACCGAGCGAGGAAGCATGGAAAGGTATCCGAATCGAATTGAGTGTCCGGTTTCTCTTTACAGGTGATGGCCTCAGAGTGGTCCATTGGGTCCGAACCGATCAGCGGCCCTGAAGCCGAGGGGCAGGAAGATAGCTCGATTCGGTCGCCGTGCGGAGACCGTTTGCTTCGGCCCGAGCACAGGACGACCCGATCAGTCCGGCACCTTTCGGCCAATGTCTCCCTCACTAGTCAGGCCGGGACGCGGCGCCGCGAGACCGGCTGCGGCTCACCCGACCACCCATGCGGAAATCCCATACCCCTCCGGTGTACGCACCCCTCATGAGAGCATGGAGATCGTACGCGCAGACCCCGCCTCCCTCGCAAGAAGGCATGGGGGCGAACGCCGGAGCCTACTGGGGGTCCGCGATGACGCCGATGGTCAAGAGAATGCTCATCGCCTGCTGCGTTCTCGAGGTCCTGGCCATGCTCGGCGCACGTGGGTTTCTGGTGACCTGGCTCGGCCTTACGCCGGACCGGGCTCATCTGCAACCGTGGGGACTCGTCACCTACGCCTTCGTCCACGGAGGCATGGGCCATCTCCTCGTCAACATGCTCGCGCTCTTCTTCTTCGGCCCTCCTCTGGAGCGACGCTGGGGTGGTCGAGCGTTCGCTTGGTTCGCGGTCGCGGCGGCCTTCGGAGGCGCGTTGCTCTCCTTCACCCAGCCGGAAAGCACCGTGGTCGGATTCTCGGGCGTCGGCTACGGCATTCTCCTGGCCTTCGCCGCGTTGTGGCCGGACGCCCGCATCTTCGTGATGCTCCTCTTCCCCATCAAGGCCAAGTGGGTGGCCGCCGGCATGTTCGTCATGACCCTCCTGAACGCCCAGGCCGGAGCCAACGACGGTGTCGCGCACTGGGCCCACCTCGGCGGACTCGTGGCAGCCGCAGCCGCTCTCCGCCTCACCTCCCTCGGCGCGGGGAGCTTCCTCGGAGGGCGCAAACCCCAGCCCGGCCGGGTCGGACCGGCCTCCCGCACCGGGCCTCGGCCGCGTGCCGGACGCGGAGGCGGCGGCTGGACGGTGGGCGGTGGCGACGGCAGCGGGGCGAACCGACCCGGACGACGCGGCGGTGGACGCATCTGGAACGTCCCTTTCACGAGCTCCGACGACGATCTCCACAACCGGGTCGACGCCGTGCTCGACAAGATCTCCGCCCAGGGCCTCGGTTCACTCACCGAGGAGGAGCGCTCCCTGCTCGACCGCATGTCTAAACGAGGAGCGGGTCGCCGTCGGTGAGAGCCCGAGATGCAGTCCGGCCGAATCGCCGGCGGCGCCGGACCGTTCGCACCTGTAGGGACCTTCGTGCGTCCCTACCTTGACTAATCTCGCATCTTGCCGGAATATCCCCTCTTGCCGTTCCCACGTCCGCAGGACCTTCGTGCGTCCCCGGACGCCTGACCTTCCTCCAACCCCAACCGCAGCTACTTGAAGACCTATACCACGGATCGTATCCGCAACGTCGTCGTCCTGGGTCACGGCGGATGCGGCAAGACGAGCCTTATCGATTCCATGTGCTGGGTCGCCGGCACCTCCAGCAGGCACGGCAGAGCCGACGACGGCACGGCGCTCACCATGCACGCGCCCGAAGAGCACGCCCACGGAGTGTCGATCCAGACCACACCTGCCTTCGCCGAGTTCGCCGATCACAAGATCAACATCATCGACACGCCCGGCTACCTCGACTTCACCGGAGAGACTCTGGCAGGGTTGCGAGTCGCCGACGCCGCGATAATCGTCGTGAGCGCCACGGCCGGCGTGGAGGTCGGTACCGAGCGGGTGCTGGAGTTCTGCCGGGAACGCGGCATCCCGCGCTTCTTTTTCATTTCCATGATGGACAAGGAGCACGCCAACTTCGAGCGGGTCTTCGAACAGATCAAGGAGATTTCGGGCAAGGCTCTTCCCGTCGAGATCCCCGTGGGCGCCGGCCCCGGCTTCTCGGGCATCGTCACACTCTTCAGGGACAAGCTTCAGCGTTTCAAACCCGGAACGTCGAAGGGCGAGTACGACGAGGCCGAGATTCCGGCCGAGCTCACCGAGATGGCGGAAGAATGGCGCACCGAGCTCATGGAGACCGTGGCCACGACCGACGAAGAACTCCTCGACCTCTACCTGGAGGAACTCGATCTCCCGAGGGACGTGGCGCTCTCGGCGATGGCGACCGCCGTCTCCGCCCGGGACGCCTACCCGGTCCTGTGCGGGTCCTCGCACCTCACTTACGGGATACGAGCCGTCCTCAACAAGATCGTCGAACTCTTCCCGAGTCCTGTCGACGCCGGGCCGGAAAAGGCCGGTGAGGAGACGATCGAAGCGGACGCCGACGGCCCGCTGACGGCTCTCGTCTTCAAGACGACCCAGGAGCCGCACGTGGGCGACCTCTCCTTCTTCCGCGTCTATTCCGGCACCTTGGAGAACGGGACCGAGCTGACGAACACCACGAACGGCGAGACCGAACGACTCGCCCATCTGGCGGTACCGCTCGGCAAGGAGCGGCGGGAGGTCGACAAGCTCGTCGCCGGAGACATCGGCGTCGTCTCCAAGCTCAAGGCCACCCGCACCAACGACACTCTGTCCGCCAAGGGCACCACGACCCGCATCGACCCCATCGTCTTCCCCACGGCGGACATCTCGATCGCCATCCGAGGCAAGGCTCGGTCGGACGACGACAAGCTGGGCGAGGTCATCCACCGCCTGCACGAGGAGGACCCCACATTCTCCGCAGCGTTCAACGGAGAGCTGGGTCAGACCATCGCACGCGGCCTCGGCGAACTTCATCTCGGGGTCCAGTTCGAACGGATGGCGCGCAAGTACGGCGTGCACGTCGAGACCGAGCAGCCGAAGATCGCCTACCGCGAGACGCTTTCACGCCCGGCGCAGGGCCAGGGCCGCCACAAGAAGCAATCGGGCGGCCGCGGTCAGTTCGGCGACTGCCGCATCCGACTCACCCCGCGGGAGCGCGGCGCAGGTTACGAGTTCGTGGACTCCATCAAAGGCGGCGTCATTCCCTCCAAGTACCTGCCTTCGGTGGATCGCGGCATCCAGGAAGCGGCCACGAACGGCGTGCTGGCGGGCTACCCGATGGTCGACTTCGCGGCGGAATGCTACGACGGATCGTACCACTCGGTGGACTCCTCGGACATCGCCTTCAAGCTGGCGGGATCGCTCGCCTTTCGGAACGTCGCCGTCAAGGCCGGGCCGGTGCTGCTCGAGCCCATCGTCGAGGTCTCGGTGACGACCCCGGACGAGTACGTCGGCGACATCATGGGCGACCTTACTTCGCGCCGCGGCCGGGTCCAGGGGATGGAGCCCGCGTCGGGCCGCACGACCATCATGGCGCTCGTCCCCCAGTCCGAACTCTACAAGTACGCGGCTACCCTCCGGTCGATTACGCAGGGAAGAGCCTTCCACACTCGCAAAATCAGAGGCTACGAGCCCGCTCCCCACGAGGTGGCCCAGAAGGTGGCCGCCGAAAGGGCGAAGGAGTAAGGAGAACCGCATGCCTTCACGAGTCGAGCGTCTTCCGGTTCGTCCCGCATTCGGCGCGACCTCTCGTCCCGATCGCTGGTGGGTGCAGCCAGCCATCACCTTCGTCGTCTTCAGCGGCTTCATCGTCTACGCCACTTGGGCGGCCCTGCAGGGCGCCGACTACTACTCCGGCAGCCTGCTCTCTCCCTTCTATTCGCCGGACCTGTGGGGGCCGTCGCCGCACTCGCTCTTCGGCGATGCGCAACCCGGCTGGTGGCCGGCGGCGCTGCCCTATTCACCCGCCATCCTCATCCTCTGGGCGCCGGTCAGCTTCCGCCTCACCTGCTACTACTATCGTGGCGCCTACTACAAGGCTTTCTGGGCGGATCCCCCGGCGTGCTCGGTCGGCGAGCCTCGCAAGAAGTATCTGGGCGAGCGCCATCTTCCGCTCATCGTCCAGAACATCCACCGCTACACGCTTCCCTTCGCGCTTCTTCTCCTCGTCTTCCTCACCATGGACGTATGGTACGCGCTCCAGTTCGGGACCGGCGAAGCCAAGGAGTTCGGATTGAGCGTCGGCACGCTCGTACTGGCCACGAACGTGATCCTTCTCGGCGGCTACACCATGGGCTGCCACTCGCTGAGGCACATCGTCGGGGGCGGACTTGACGTTCTTTCGCGGAGACCCGTCCGCAAGAAGGCCTACGCCTGCGTCACCTGGTGCAACAGGAGTCACATGCGCTTCGCGTGGGCGAGCCTCCTCTGGGTGGCGTTCTCCGACGTCTACGTGCGTATGTGCGCGACGGGCGCGATCACCGACTTCAGGTTCTTCTGATGACTCCTCCGGTCAACAGCCCCGCCGGACCCGCGAACTTCGACCAAGAGCACGACGTCCTGGTCATCGGAGCGGGCGGGGCCGGGCTCAGGGCCGCCATCGAGGCAGCTTCGTCGGGAGCCCGCGTGGGCCTGCTCACCAAGTCCCTGCTCGGCAAGGCGCACACCGTCATGGCCGAAGGAGGCGTGGCGGCCGCACTGGCTCACGCCGACGATCGCGACAGCTGGCGAGTTCACTTCGCGGACACCATGCGAGGCGGTCAGTATCTTAGCAACTGGCGCATGGCCGAACTCCACGCCCGGGAAGCCCCAAACCGCGTTCGCGAGCTCGAAACCTGGGGTGCGCTCATGGACCGCACCGCAGCGGGGCGCATGAACCAGCGGAATTTCGGGGGTCACGCCTACCCTCGTCTGGCGCACGTGGGGGACCGCACGGGGCTGGAGATGATCCGCACTCTCCAGGACCACGGCATCCATCAGGGTATCGACACGCACATGGAAGTGACGGTCTATCGCCTCCTTAAGGACGGCGACCGGATCGCAGGCGCGCTCGCTTATTCTCGCACCACCGGCGAGTTCCTCGTCTTTCGAGCGAACGCCGTCGTGTTGGCGACCGGCGGGATCGGCAAGGCCTACCTGGTCACCAGCAACAGTTGGGAGTACACCGGCGACGGACACGCCCTCGGGTTGGACGCGGGAGCCGAGCTCGTGGACATGGAGTTCGTCCAGTTCCATCCGACCGGCATGGTGTGGCCGCCCTCCGTACGCGGCATTCTGGTCACCGAAGGGGTGCGCGGCGAAGGCGGTGTTCTTAAGAACAGCGAGGGCAGACGCTTCATGTTCGACGACGTGCCGCCGCTCTACGTCAAATCCACCGCCGACACCCCCGAGGAGGGCTGGCGTTACGTGCGCGGAGATCGCGACGCACGTCGGCCTCCCGAGCTGCTCACTCGCGATCACGTGGCCCGCAAGATCGTCAAAGAGGTGAAGGAAGGTCGTGGGAGCCCGCACGGCGGCGCCTTCCTGGACATCGCCTGGATCAGGGAGCACGTCAAGGACTCCGAGGCGCACATAAGAAAGAAGCTCCCGAGCATGTACCACCAGTTCAAGGAACTCGCCGGGATCGACATCACCGAGGAGCCGATGGAGGTGGGGCCGACGACGCACTACGTCATGGGCGGCATTCGGGTGGACGGCGACACGCAGATGGCGACCACGGTGCCGGGACTCTTCGCGGCGGGCGAATGCGCAGCCGGGCTTCACGGGGCGAATCGGCTGGGCGGCAACTCGCTCTCCGACCTGCTCGTCTTCGGAAAGCGCGCCGGCGAGCATGCGGCGGCCTTCGCGGGAACGCGATCGGACACGGCCCTCTCCAAGGGCGAGATCGAAGCGGCGAAGGTCTCTGCGCTGGCGCCCTTCAAGCGGGACAGCGACGACGTCGGACCCTTCAGGCTTCAGAACGAACTCCAGCAAATCATGCAGGACGCTGTCGGGATCGCCCGCGACCGGGACGGGCTGACCGAGGCTCTGAAGCATCTGCGCGCTCTCAAGGAACGTGCGGAGGAGACGAGCGTGAGGGGCTCGCGCACCTTCAACCCGGGCTGGCACACGGCATTGGATCTCGAGCATCTGATGGCGGTGTCGGAGGCCGTCGCTCTTGCCGCCGAGGCGCGGCGAGAGAGTCGGGGCGCCCACTCGAGGCTAGATTTTCCCGACAAGGATCCCGAGTGGGCGGGCTTCAACCACGTCATCGCGAAGGACGAACACGGCGAGCTCACTGTGCGCAGAGAGGCGATTCCCGAGATGCCCGCCGAGCTGCGGTCGATCATTGAGGAGCAGGGGTGATGAAGAGAGCGACATTCGAGGTCTGGCGCGGCACATCGGAAGCCGGCGAGCTCAAGGCTTACGATGTGGAACTCGACCACGGCTACGTGGTGCTCGACGCCATCCACCGGATCCAGGCCGATCAGGACGGCGACCTGGCTGTCCGATGGAACTGCAAGGCGGGCAAGTGCGGTTCGTGTTCGGCCGAAATAAACGGCTCTCCGCGGCTCATGTGCATGACCAAGGTCGACGACCTCGACCACTCGCGTCCGATTCGCGTCGAACCAATGCGCACGTTCCCGGTAGTCAAGGACCTGGTCACCGACGTGTCTTGGAACTACGAGGTCAAGGAGTCGATCAGCCGGTTCGCGCCTCGGGAGGCCGACCACGAGGACGGCACCTGGAACATGGAACAGTACGACGTGGAGCGTTCGCAGGAGTTCAGGAAGTGCATCGAATGCTTCCTCTGCCAGGACGTGTGCCATGTGCTCCGCGACCACCACATGCATGACCGCTTCGCGGGACCGCGCCACTTCGTCTACGCAGCGAATCTGGAGATGAACCCGGTGGACACCGGCGACCGCGTGGCCGAACTGCGAGACGAGTTCGGGCTCGGCTACTGCAACATCACCAAGTGCTGCACGAAGGTGTGCCCGGAAGGTATCACCATCACCGACAACGCCATCATCCCGCTCAAGGAGAGGGTGGTCGACCAGTCGTACGATCCGCTGACCATGCTGGCGAGGAAGCTGACGGGGAAAAAGTGACCCAAGGGAACCGGCAACAGGAATCGACCGGATGAGCAGCGGGCGTAATCACCCCATCGTCGCGTCGAGCCCAAGAGTCGTCATAGTTGGCGGGGGAGCGGCCGGACTGACTACCGCTTGGACCCTAAGGAAGCACGGCATCGAACCGATCTTGCTCGAGGCCAATGACAGGACCGGGGGACGCCTGGCAGGCGACAGGATCGACGGTTTCCTCGTGGATACGGGCGCGGACTTCTTCTGTCCCTCTTACGACGTGACGTTCCGAATCTGCGAGGAACTGGGCGTACCGCTCGTCCGCTCGAAAATGAAGCTCGGCTGGTTTCGGAACGGTCGGTGGGCCACGACGACGCCGGGCCCTTTCCCCGCCAGCCTTATCAGGAATCTTCCGGCGGCCCGGTCCCTGGGTTTCCTGTCGCTGGGGTCCATTCGGGCCGCCCGTAAGCTGTTCGGCGACATTTCCCGCCAAGCCGCGCAGCTCCGTTTTTCCAGCGATAGCCGGCTCGCGGAGTTGGACGGCGACGAGACCTTCGGCGCCTATCTGGACCGGCTTGGCGCACCCGAACCCCTGAAGGTGAGCTTGAAGGGGTTCCTGGAGATGACGATGGGACACGTCGAGCTCTCCGGACAGGCGTACATGCGAACGTACCTGGCGGAGATGCTGGTCAATGCGGACAAACTCCGTGTGCCGGAGGAGGGAGCCGCCGCTCTCGCTCGGGCATTGGCCGCAGCGTGCGGCGACACCGTCCGCGTCTCGACCGCCGTCCGTCGTGTGGTGATCCGGAACGGAGCCGTGACTCGCGTCATGACCGACGACGGTCCCATCGAGGCGGACGCGGTCGTCTGCGCCGTGCCCGCCACGAAAGTGCCGGAGTTGATCCCCGAGTTGCCGATCCCTATCCGCCACGCGCTCGGCAAGGTGACCTACTCGAGCGGATGTCGAGTGGTCATCGGTCTCGACCACCCGCCTCTGCCCCCCGGCTGGCACGGTGCGCTGTACCCGGAGGACGACACGCCGCTGTTGCTGGACCGGTCCATCAACCTGCCCTCCGTCGTGCCGCCCGGCAAGAGCACGCTGGACCTGATCGTCGGGCGCGACCGCGGGCAGGGACTGTTGTCGCTGGACGACGACGAGATCGCTGGAGAACTGCTTCGCGACGCGCGCCGATTCCCTCCTCCCGGCTCCTCCCTTCCCAGCGACGACGAGGGGATCTTTACGCGCGTGTACCGCTGGCGGGAGGCCGTGTGCATGGGACGCCCCGGCATGTTCAGCGCCATCGCCGACATGCGTCGCGGCGGCGGTCGCGAGATTGGCAACCTCTTCTTCGCGGGCGATTACATGCGTGCGCCTTCGGTGAACGGCGCCCTCGCCAGCGGCGTCGACGCGGCCGACGAGGTGGCGGACTTCCTGGCTCGCCGGTTCGCGAAATAGCATTGGACGCTAGCGCCATGGGAATCCCACGAGCGTTCCAGCCGGGATATCGGAAGGCACGAGAAAAATGCCCCGAGCTCGCGGAAGCCTATATCCGCCATACGACCGAGGGCGACCCGGCGGCGGACGCCGTGGCTGAGGATCTGTCGGCACTGACCCCTAACGAAGTCCACGCGATGCTCGCCAAGGCGTTGAACGATCCCGGTGCGCCGCTTACCGGTGTTCCCGAATCGCTTCGCGAGTTCCTCGTCGAGGCCAACACCGTTCCGGACTGGTTCGACAGAGGGCTCGCTAGGGTCGCCTCGCAGGCCTTTCTGCGCAACTCGGACATCGTCCTGGCGGCCCTCGTCGGCGGGAGTATCGTCGAGGGGTTTGCTACGCTGATCAGCAAGTCCTTCCGCATTCGCGGCCGGGTCATCGACCTCGGGGTGCGCCGCCTCAAGGCGAACGGCATGCAGCTGGTCGAGCAGTACCTGCCCGGCGGCATGGAACCCGGGGGCGACGGATGGAGGCTGACGCTCCGGGTTCGGCTGGTGCACGCGCAGTCCAGACGCCTTCTCATCAGTTCGGACGAGTGGAACTGGAACAAGTACGGCATGCCGATCAGCGCCGCCCACCTGCTCCTGGCCGGTGCCGCCTTCTCCGGCCGCCTCATGCGGCATGTCGCGGCGCTCGGGGGAGACTTAACCCGGGAGGAGCGGGAAGCCTACGTGCACGTCTGGAGATACGCGGGCCTGCTCATGGGCATTCCCGAGGAGATCCTCTTCCACGACGAAGCCTCGGCGCGGCGCATTTTTCGGGTCGGTGCGATGTGCGAACCTCCGGCGGATTTCGACGCGATCATCATGGCCAACAGCATCGTGAACAGCGCGCCGGTCATCGTTGGGGTCAGCGAGCCTGCCGAGCGGAGGAAGATGGCCCGCGTGGTGACCCAAGCCTCCAGAGAGCTGATCGGCGACGAACTGGCGGACACGTTCCGGTTCCCCAAGCGCCGCCGGAAGGTGATACCGTGGATGCGGTTCAAGAATCGCAGCAGGAGAATCCTGCGGAACACACTGCCCTCGTCGGCGAGGAAGCACGATCTGGCCCGCTTCAAATCCCTGGTGGCCTTCGCCAGCTTCGAAGAGCTGGAACACTCCTACAAGCTCCCCACCGCCCTCCACGAAGAGGACTCCGAAGACTGGTAGCGGCCGCGTATTCCCTTCGGCGCTTCTCCTCGCCGCGAAGTGCGGCCAAGTCCAGTGGCTCCATGATAGCCTGAGGAGAGGACCTCCGCGTCAATTCGGCGTACCCGCCCGGGCCGAGCCGAGTCCTTCGGGGAGACGACATGGATGAGACCGGGTCTCACGGAGAGCCATGCAACCGTGTCGGCGCTCGCCTTTTCGTCCTCGCGGCATCTTGCGCCGTGTGATCCTGCCAGCTCACCCCTCCACCCGCCTTACCCTGGAGGCGTTGTTGACCTTCCGGACCCGGTATTGGACCGGGATGCGTTCGGCCAGTTCCGTGACGTGGGTCACCAGCCCGACCATCCGATCGGCCCCGAGCTGCTCTATGCTCGTCGCCACGGTGTCCAAAGTCTCGGGGTCGAGCGCGCCGAACCCCTCGTCGAGGAAGAGGGCTTCGAGTTTCGGGCTTCCTCGGGACGCGAGCCCCGCGACGTGCTCCGCAAGAGAGAGCGCGAGGGCCAGCGACGCGAGAAAGGTCTCGCCTCCGGAGAGAGTCTTCGCCGATCTGAGCTCGTCCCCGTTCCGGTGATCGACGACCAGGAACTCGCTTTGGGCACTCACCTCCAGCGAATACTGGCCGCCCGAGAGCTCCTTCAGCCGTACGGTCGCTCCAGCCGTGAGCCAGGAGAGCACCTGATGCTGGAGCCAGCGACCGAACTTCCGGGTGCTCAGGTGCTCGCCCAGCTCCTTAGCGACCGCAGCGGAACGCCGGATCGAAACCAGTTCACGCTCGGTTTCCCGGCGCTTTTCCAGATCCGCTCCGAGGCTCAGACGCTGCTCGTTCACCGCCCCGAGGGCCTCGGCGCATAGGCTTGCGGGCTCGCCGTCCTTTTCGAGATCGAGTCCCGCGATCCGGCAAGACTCCACCAGACCGGTACGCAGTTCGGCTTCCTCCGCTCTCCTGGCCTCCGCTTTCCGCCGGGTGGCTTCCTCTTCGGCTTCCAGCTCCCTCGCCTTCGCCTCGCTCCACTCCCTTAGGCAGGTCCACAGAGCGACCAGATCGCCTTCCGGTGGTGGTGGTCCCAGTTCCGCCAGACGATCGCGCTCTAGGCTGAAGCGTCTATGGTCTTCATCGACCTGCTCCGTCAGGTCGGCGTGCTCCCGAGCGTATTCGGCACGTAAGCGGTCGGCCTCCGCCTGGGTGGACTCGGCCTGCTCCAGCTCGCTATCTGCGGCACTGACGAGCCCCAATGTTTCGGTGATCTCCGCAGGGCTCGGGGCACCCTTGAGCTCCCGCTCAAGCTTCCGTATGCGCTCGGCGAGCGTTTCCTCACGGCGTTGGGCCGCCGCAAGACCGGTCTCGACCCGTCGGCGCTCACCGAGCCTCGCACGGACGTTGCGGACGTTCGCGCTCGCGTCGCCCAGCGCCTCGGCACACCGACTGGCAGGCGACTCCGATGCGGAAACCGGGACTCCATGATCCCGGCACCTCTGCCGGAGCGACTCCATTCCCTTCTCGGCCGTCTTCCGTTTCGCCGCAGCCTCCTCCAGGCGCTCGTCCCGACGAGCCTCCACCTCCGTCGCCTTCAGAACCGTCCATCGCACCAATTCCCGCCAGGAGTCCTCGATATCCTCCGTCGGTTGCGGCGGCGCATGCGCGGCCACCCTGTCTCGGAGCTTCCTGAAGCTGTCCCACCAGGGCCTGAGAGAGGCTTCCGCGTTTTCCGCGTTGGTGCGAGCCACCTCAAGAGCCGCCTGCGCAGCCTCCTCTTCGGCTCGAGCCCGTCCGAGCCGATTCGCCACCTTGTCAAGCGCGGCCGCTCCGGCCTCTATCTCATCAAGTCCGGGATGACCGGAGAGGGACGCAAGGAGGTCGGCCGCCGAGCTTCGTTTCTCGTTCAGGAGCACCGCAGCCTCGCTCTTCCTACGACCGGCGCCTTCCAGATGCCGGCGAGCTGATTCATGTGCTTCCTTCGCCGCCGCCAGCGCCATTTCGGCGGCATCGAGCCCGGGAGAGCCGGGTCGATCAGGCAACTTGTCCACGACCTGCTCGCACACCGGACACGCCTCGCCGGCTTCGAGATGGCGGGCGAGGTCGGCCGCGCCGTGGAGCCGACGCACATGGTCGAGATCCCTCACCGCAGCCTTCTCCAGGTCGGCCGTCTCTCTTTGCGCAGCCAGCGCCTGTTCGAGATCCTTCTCCCGCTCCGCCAACATGTCCGCCAGATCGGCGATCGCGCTCTCGGTCTTGGCGATCTCCTCGCGTCTTTCCCGGATCTTCTCGAGATATGCCCGCTCCGGGAGCGAGGACTGGGCCGTTTCGATTTCCGCCACACCGGCGCGGGCCTCGTCGAGTCGATCGTGGGCATCGCCGAGCTCCCCCACCGTCTTGCGTCGAAGCCGGTCCGCCGCACGGGCTCCTTCCGGCAAATCGTTCAAACGAAGGGTGTCCAAGGTCGCTGCAGCGTTGTCCGCTCTACTCAGCAGCTCCCGCTCTTCGTCCGCGAGCTTTCTCGAGACGGCTTGTTCGCGTTCCACCTCGGATCGCAATGCCTCCAGGGCGCCAACGCGAACCTCGGCCTCCGCAACCGCTCGCGGAGTCGCGTCGGCCAATTCCGCCAGAGTCCCTTCGGCTTCCGCCACCTCCTGTGCGGTCCGGCCCACCTCGCCCGTTACGTCGGCGAGCTCCTGCCGCTTCTCCCTGAAACGCGAGAGGACGGCTCTTTCGGGAAGCTCCCTGCGTTTTTCCCGGGCGGCCCTGCGGCGGTCCCCGGCAGCTTCGAGCGCGGCTTCGGCCTCGCGAAGCGCCCGCTCCGCGTTCGTGTGACGCCTTACGAGATCCTCGACTCCGGCGGGAACGGAAACGTGGGTCAGCCGAGCCCGCCTTCCCTTGATCGCCTCGACCCGATCCCGGGCCTGCTCCTCCCCGCGAACGATCTCGCCCATCCTCTTCTCGGTATCGCGAACCTCCCGCTGGAGCTCCTCGAGGGTCGCAACCCTATTCTCGAGCCGGTCCACTGCGTCGGCGGTGGCATGCGCGAGGCCTTCCAGCATCCTTTCGAGCAGATCGACCCGGGCGTTCAGCTCGACGGCACGCCGGTTCGCGGCTTGCTGGATCTTCTCGTAGAGGTTCAGCCCCAGCAGACGCTCCAGCAGCCTCTGGCGCACAGCGGGCCTGGAGCGCAGGAAGGTGGCGAACTCACCCTGGGGGAGTACGACGCACTTGGTAAAGTGGTCGAAGCTGAGGCCGATGACTTCGTCCTCGATTTTCCCGGTAAGCTCGTCAGCCGTGTTGGCGAGAGTGGTCGAGCCGTCTGCGCCGACCTCCTCGAGAACGGCCTCCTTGGTCGAAGCCCCACCCGAGGCGTTGCGCCTGACCACCCGCACCGCCGTGAACCGCCTGCCACCCACCTCGAAGTCAAGACGTACTCGCGCCTCGACCTTGCCCTGGCTGATCACGGGGGCCACCAGGTTTCGGTTTTCGTAGCGCGGCACCGTCCCATACAGCGCGAACACCATCGCGTCGATCAGGCTCGACTTTCCCGAGCCGGTCCGCCCGGTCAGCACGAAGATGTCCGTGTCCTCGAAGCTGACCTCGGTCCGTTCGCGGAACGAGGTGAAGCCGTCCAGCTCGAGAGTAAGGGGACGCACGGCTACAGCTCGCCCTCGTAGTGGGACTCCAAGAGCTCCTTGAAGAACCTGGAGAGCTCTGTGCTCGGGATGTTCCTCTCTTCCAGGTACTTGTCGAAGAGCGTGGCCGGATCTCCGTCAGGGGGAGGGGGAGGTGACGGCTCCCGCCCCTCCGACTTCTCGCGTGGGCGCACGATCACGTCGACCGCGTTGGGAAAGAGGTCGCGGATATCGTCGGCCTCTCCGGGAGCCAGGGCCTCTTCCACGAACACGCGCAGGTAGTCGTCTCCGGTGGTCCCGGCTTGGACCTCCAGTTCCGCTCTTGAACCCCTTATGGTGCGAAGCCGTCGTCCCCCGGTGATCGGTACCCGTCGAACCTTGGCCCCACTGCCCGCTTCGACGTCCACGATCAGGACCGAATGTTCCTCCTGCTTCTCGCCGAAATCCAGAGCGAAGGGAGGCCCCGAGTACCGGACGGGGACGCCGAAGGGGACGGACTGGCTGCCGTGAAGATGACCTAGGGCGACGTAATGGGCGTTCGACGGAAAGATCGTGGCCGGCACGTAGTAGTCCAGGATGTGCGCACCCCGCTCTCCCCCTCCGGCCCGAGCGCCGAGCACCGTCAGGTGGGCAACGACCAGGTTCACCGTGTCGTCTCCGAACGGTTCGCACAAACGCTCGACGATCCGGCGGCATCTGTCGGCGTACTCCACCTGATGCCTGTCGGCGTCCTCCTCCATGAGCGCCTGCGCCCTTACCACCTTCCTCTTCGAAAGAAACGGGAGGAGGGCTATCACCGCCTTTTCGTCGGAGCGGGTCGTGATCCGTGTCACGCCGCCCTCGTTCGGGCGCCGCACTTCGGAGGCGACCGTCACTCCGGCGATCTCGAGCAGAGGATCCAGCGCGGCAAGCTTCCTGGGGTTGTCGTGGTTGCCGCTGATCACCACGACTCGCGCTCCCATCTGCGCCAGCTTGAGCAAGGTTCCGTATACGATCCTCTCCGACTCGGGACTGGGTACGGCGCCGTCGAACTGGTCGCCCGCCACCAGAACCAGGTCCACCGCCTCTCGCTCGGCGATGTCGACGACATGGTCCAGTGCGGCTCGATGCTCGTCGGCCCTGCTGCGCCCGCGAAGAGTCTTGCCGACATGCCAGTCGGCTGTGTGCAGAATCTTCAGTCGGGCTGCTCCTAACCGAGGTCGTCGAAGGGGTCGGACTCGTCCTCGCCGCCGTCCCCCGATCCCATTTCGTCGAGACGCGTCGCCCACGCCGGGAACGGGAAGTTGAGCACGAGAGGTACGGGAAGCTCCGGTTGGGCCACGATCATGGTGCCCGGTTTGGCGATGGTCGCCCGCTGGCGGACGGCGGAGGGTAGGAATGCGTACTCGGGCCGACCCGCTTCGGCGCTGTCGAGCCGTCCGACCACGCGTACCGAAGAATTGGCGATGATGCGCCGTTCCACCTCGCTCGCCGTCTGCTGAGCTCCTATGAGGATCACGCCGAGGGACCGACCGCGTTCGGCGATGTCGAGAAGGATCTCCTTGATGGGGCTTCTGCCCTTGCGGGGCGCGTACTTGTTGAGCTCGTCCAGAACCACGAAGAGGAGCGGTGTTCGGGAGCCGGCCTCCTCCTTCCTCTCGAACTCCCTGCGCAGGACCGCACCTACCACGAAACGCTGGGCTCGGCTCGATAGCTTGGCGATGTCCACAACGGCCACTTGGGCCTGGAAGTCGAGCCGACGTTTCTCCGGATTGCTCAAGTCGGCGCGGACCAGGTGACCGACATCTCGACGCGCCGAGTGGAGTCGCCGTACGAAGGCGTTGACGGTACCGGTGCCAATCGACCGGCCCGTCCATCCGGGCTCGCCTTCCTCGAGGCGTTGGGTGATGATCGCAATGAGATCCTCGAAGGTCCGGCAGGGGGCTTTCTCAAGAATCACCGCGCCCTCGCCGCCGTCCTTGGCCTCCTTCCTCAGCTTTTCGGTGACGTTGTGCAGGACGATGGTGTACTGCTGGCGCTCGTCGTCGGCGTCGGCGAACAGAAAGGGGAGCAGCCCATCCCGGCAGAAGTCGAGGAGTGTCCAGCAAAAGGGGTTCAACCCCTTGAGCCGGCTTCCCGCATGAGGAGCTCCCGAGGAATCGCCGGGACGCGGCGGCACCCAGAGCTCCACGCTCTTGAAGGGCTCGGCCGGGAGCCCGAGGGCTTCGTACCTCTGTCTGTTTTCGTCGTCCAGCTCCCGGTTCTCGGAATCGAGGAAGAGCAGATCCTCCCCCTTGACGTTGAAGATCAGCGCCTTGGTGTTGTGCGCTGCGGGCCCGAGCTGGCCGGAGTTGAAGAGGCTGTGGAGGAGGAAGACGGCGTAGCTCGTCTTGGTGGCGACTCCGGAGATCCCGCTGATGTTGAAGTGCGCCCCGCGACTCCCGTCGATGAACTCCGTGTTGACGTAGACGGGTTCCCCGTCCCGCGAAAGTCCGACCGGCACCTTCCGCTTCATTCCATCGAAGAAAAGGGCCTGATCACGAGCTTCGCCGGTTCCCTTGGACACGACCTCGCCGGGCATGGGTGCGACAAACACCTCGGGCTCGAAACGCATGGCCATGATCTTGGCCGCTTCCGCGACCTCGCCCGGAAGCACCCCGTCCTCGATCAGAAAGACGTCGCTGTCGAAGCGGGCGCCTTCGTGTCGGGCCCTTACCTCGGTGACGATGCCGAAGATCTTCACGGGTCTTGCGACGCCGGGAAGACGACGCTCGAGCAGTACCACATCGTCCAGTTGGAGGTAGTGGCCGTCCGCGATGGCGACCCAGAACTCGAGCGGGGTAGCCGGCTCGGTGCCCAGGACGCGACCGACGAAGGGCTGATGGTTGTCGGGCGAGGTCACGCGGCTTCTCCGACGTTCAATTCCATGACCGCGTCTCTCACGGCGCGCAGGGCGAGGTGGGCATCGCCCAGAAGATGATGCAGCCGGCGTTCCAACCCGGCAACGGGAGTCAGGTTCACCGGAGCTCTCGGGTCCCGGTGGGGCGTGGAGGCGAAACGGGGCAGCCAGCCTGCGGCCCGATCTACCGAGGTCACGGCGGTCTCGCGCCCGGCCGTCGCCGTCACGTCGATACGCGCGATCCCCGCCCAGGGGCTCGACCAAGGTCCGGGGTCGCCTACGCGGACGTAGCAGGCCAGCGTGTCGTCCCTCAGGGCGAAGAGGCCCGTTCGTTCACCGACGTCGATCTGCGGCACACGGCGCCAATGCTCCATGGCGAGCAGCCGTCGGTGGTGGGTCTTGACGTAGCCCATCACCGGAATCCCGCGCGCGCTGCGGACGTGGTGCAAAGGACCGTCGAACACCGTCAACCATCCTTCGTCGCAGAGCCGCTCGCCGATTACCGCCTCCGCCTGTCGCATCAGCTGTTGCAGGTGCTGCCCAGGCGCATCCGGCTCGTCGCCCTCGACCGAGCAAGGTTTCCACTTCCACACGCGCCCCTGGTCGGGCAGCGGAACCTGCGCGCCTCCCGCAAAGATGACGGCGCGACCGGTCTCGACCCGGTCTATGACGGCACGACCCTCGATCAGCACAGCCCCGGCTCCCCATGCCCCCGCGATCCCGCGAACGGTCTCGCCCTCGGTTCGGGTCAGGTGCGCTTCGGTCCTGCGCACCCCGTCAACGAAACAGAGGCGGGGTGGACGTTGAATGGGTTCGGGCCTGTGGATGCGGAAATCGCCGTCGTCCTCCACCAGGCTGCACTCGATATCGGTCCCGTCCTTGGCGTCCGCCTGAAACCCGGAGCCGTATTCGACGTCGAAGGGCTCCACACCTATGAAAGGAGCTCGTCGTGGTTCAGTCATGGCTGGTAAGGTCGTCCTGGAAAGTGGCGCACGCAACCGCCGGCCGTCGCGAGCATGCCGGGATCTCGGTCGAACCGTTTCCCCGGCCGGGGAGCGCGCGCCCTTGCCGATCCCCTCACCGGCCCGCACGACCCGTGCTCAGCGCCGATTCGCATGGCCGCAGAAGGTAGGCGTTCGCGGCCAGCCTCCCGCACAAGGTAGCCGCGAAGGCGGCTGTCGCTCCGACCATGCCGATCCCCCATCCGAACACGATGAAGAACACGCCCACCACAGCTAATTCAACCGCGCTGGCCGCCGTTATGGGGCCGGTGCGTCGACCCTCAAGAAGAATCGCCCGCTGGAGGGAGAGCACCGTCGCGAGAAAGGGAATCGGGAACATGACCCGGGTGGCGTCGATGGCGAACCCCTCCAGTTCCACCGTCAAGCCGGAGACGGTCACGAACCAGAGGTGCGACACCGGGTGAACGAACGCCACTGCCGCGAGTCCCGCGGCCGTGACCGAGCCCAACGTGATCGCGAAGGTTCGCAGCTTGACGAAATGGCGGAAGCGTCGGCCCATGAGCGCGATCGCCACGTCCTGGTACGCGATGGATATCGAGCGGAAGAAGAAACCCACCGAGTTGACGACCGGGAACACCGCCAGGGACTCGATTGGCGACACGCTGCGACCCATGAAAAATGCGAGCATCGGCTGCATGGCCATCCCGATCACCGGCGTGAGCAGGAGTGGGAAGTAGAAATGCGCGATCTCCCGGTAGGACATCGGCGTGGCCGCCCTCCTCCGACGGCGACCGCTGTTGGAGAGCAGCTCGCGAAGGGCCGGTCTCACCATGAGCCGGGCGGCGACAGCCTCGCAGACCACGGCGACCGAGAGCGCGGCCGGAGCGATCCATGCGCCGGGAAGGTCCACCCACAAATATCCGCAGCCCGCCGCCAAGGATAGGGAGAACAGACGGATCAAGGTTCCGCGAGCCACCAGATGCGTCTGGCGAGCTCGGATGAGGAGGCCCTGATAGAGACGGCGAAAGCCGATCGCCGCAGGCCAAGGCAGGAAGCACCAGAGAGCCCCGTAGGTGAGGTCCGCGATGGGGTCGGGCAGGCCGATGAGCCTTCGCATCAGGAGTTCGTGCACCGACGGAATCAATATCACCAGCAGAATCAGCGTCGTACCCGCGCAGAGGCCCCAGGCGAATCGCCGCAGACGCAGGAAGGAAGCCCGGTCTCTGGCCAGCGAGGTTGCCGCGCTCATCAGCATGATGACCGGAGCCTCGATCAGGATCGCCAGTGCGAGTGCGACCCCGTACGCGGCCAAGTTGAACTCCGGCTCGGCGAGCCGTGCGACGACCGCAGCAAGTATCGGCCCCTCGAGCGCCATCATGAGCCAGGTGGAGGCTAGCGGCGCCCAGAAGCGGGCGATGGTCAGCTGTGTGAGCTTCAAGTCCGGAGCGTCCTAGCCAGGTTTGGTTGAAAGGCTCCGGCGGGTCGGATCGACCGGGGGAACGGAGCGGGAGGGATTCGAACCCCCAAGTCCTCGCGGACGCTCGCTTTCGAGGCGAGTGCAATAGCCATTCTGCCACCGCTCCTGAAACGGTAGAGAGTATCGGGGTGCCCGGATTCGAACCGGGGACCTCTGCGACCCGAACGCAGCGCTCTACCGGACTGAGCCACACCCCGGGGATTGAGGATCGCGCGATATGAGCCCGCTCACGGACGGGGTGGGATGGCCCGAGCTCCGCTCGACCGTCTCCGGCCGCCGCCCCCTCGCGGGCGCGCCGGCCTTCGGCTCGACTCCGTTCGAACCCCAGCCCCCCCCCTGTTCGCTCACGCTCACGGACGGGGTGGGATTCGAACCCACGCGGGCGTTAGCCCACACGATTTCCAATCGTGCGCCTTAAGCCACTCGGCCACCCGTCCCGGCCTTTCAGCGGAGGGAGTGGGATTCGAACCCACGCGGACGCGAAGTCCAACGCCTTAGCAGGGCGCCGCCTTAAGCCACTCGGCCATCCCTCCGATTGCCCCGCTAGGGCTCGAACCTAGACTCTCCGGAGCCAGAATCCGGCGTGTTGCCAGTTACACCACGGGGCAGAGCCACCTGTCGGATTTGAACCGACGACCCCGTCATTACGAGTGACGTGCTCTACCAACTGAGCTAAGGTGGCGATCGAAAGTGGAGCCGAGGGGAGTCGAACCCCTGACCTCAGCGTTGCGAACGCTGCGCTCTCCCAACTGAGCTACGGCCCCTCGCGGCCGGGGCGGGACCCCGGCCCATGGGCGCGAGAGGACTCGAACCTCTGACCTCTACGATGTCAACGTAGCGCTCTAACCAGCTGAGCTACGCGCCCCGAGTGCGCCCGGGAGGAGTCGAACCCCCAACCTCCTGATCCGTAGTCAGACGCTCTATCCAATTGAGCTACGGGCGCATGTGATGCCCACGACAGGACTCGAACCTGTACGCCGTTTCCGGCACTGGTCCCTCAAACCAGCCTGTCTACCAATTCCAGCACGTGGGCTCTCTCGACAGCGATGCTCGAGGAGGGATTCGAACCCTCACGGGGTTGCCCCCACAGGATCCTGAATCCTGCGCGTCTACCGATTCCGCCACCCGAGCTTCGACCGTCGCGCCGAACCGCCTTCGTTCGGCGAAATGGAGCCGAGGGGAGTCGAACCCCTGACCTCTTGAATGCCATTCAAGCGCTCTCCCAACTGAGCTACGGCCCCTTCGCACGACCCAGAAAGCCATCCGCTCGCGCGGAATGCCGAAAAGCGGGGCTGACGAGACTCGAACTCGCGACCTCCGGTGTGACAGACCGGCACTCTAACCTACTGAGCTACAGCCCCTTTCCCGGGGCTCTCGGCCCCGATACCTTCGTTGTTTGGCCGACGCGGCTCGCCGCGCCCTCCTACGCCCCGGCGGGGAATCGAACCCCGTCCGCCACCTTGAAAGAGTGGAGTCCTGACCGTTAGACGACCGGGGCAGTCGATCTCCTCCCCGAACGGGCCCGGAGGGAATCGAACCCCCAACCGCCGGTTTTGGAGACCGGTGCTCTACCTAGTTGAGCTACAGACCCTGTGTTCAGCTTGATGTCCTCTCGGATGGCCAGGGGCGGAATCGAACCGCCGACACCATGATTTTCAGTCATGTGCTCTACCAACTGAGCTACCTGGCCCGCGAAAAAAAACCGCCCGAGCCGTTGGTTCGACTCGGACGGGGGATCGCAGCGGAGCGGGCGCCTTTTCAGGGCCCTCCCCCGCTTGCCCCCGCAAGCGGGCTCCACGTATCGGACGCGAGGAAGCTCGGCATCGAATTCTCCGTCGGATGGTGATCGCTTGCCGCAGGCGTCAGGCCACTGCGGCGCTCTCGAGATAGCGGGGGCAGGATTCGAACCTGCGACCTTCGGGTTATGAGCCCGACGAGCTACCAGACTGCTCCACCCCGCAATTGACCGAAGAAAGTAAAGGGAAAGCCCAGGAGTGTCAACCACGACGTAACGTCCTCCGGTCACGGGGGAAGCCGTCAGGTAGACGCGGGTCCCGTCGTCGGCCGGTCCACCGGTCCAGCAACCGACCCGTTCGGCTATCTTCCTCATGTCCGGTCACCCCGCCGCGTTCCACTCGCCGGTCACGAGCGGCCGAGCCGCTCCACCTCTCCTCCACCCCTCTCCACACCCATGCGCCCCCGACGATCCCGCTCCCGGTCGCCCTTCCTCGGTAGCCCACAGGCCCTCGCCCTGGCCGTCTCGACCTTCGCGGCCTCTTCCTGCACGGATACCGAGCCCACGCTGGTCGTTCTCTTATCCGTCGACCAAATGCGCGGCGACTTCATGGACGCTGAAGCGCCGACGAACTACACGCCGGCCTTCCGGGAAGGACTCGCCACCCTGCTGAACGAAGGTCTGGTCTTCCCCGACGCCGCTCACGATCACGCGGTCACCCACACGGCTCCCGGGCACACGGCGCTCGCGACCGGGGTTCATCCCGCGCGTTCGGGAATAGTCGCCAACACCTGGCAGGAACGAAGCGACGAGGGGCTGGTCTCCAGGTACGCGGTAGTGGACGAATCCTCGCCTCTCGTCGGCCTGGCCGAGCCCGGTGCCGAATTGGTTCGTCAGCGTCCGTCCTGGGGACGATCACCCCTCAACATGGAACGGGACGGGCTCGGGGACTGGACGATGGCGCACGATTCCAACGCACTGGCAATCGCGGTATCGGTGAAGGATCGGTCGGCGATCACCCTGGCCGGGCGCTCCGGGCAGGCGTATTGGGTGTCCCCGAGGAGGGGGCGGATCGTGACCTCGAGCTATTACGCCGACGTGCTGCCGCACTGGGTCGAGGCTTTCAACTCCGAAGTCATGCCGACCCTGGTCACGGATACCGTCTGGGAGTCCATGGTGTGGCCCGACGTCGCCGGACTCGCCCGCGAGGACGCCGCCGATCAGGAGGGTGACGGCGTCCACACCACCTTCCCGCATCTCAGCTCGCAGGAGGCGGGAGATACGGAAGCCGACCGTCTGGCCTGGCTCTTTCGCACGCCCAAGGCGGACGACGTCGTGCTCGCCTTTGCACGACAGGCGGTCGAGGAGCTCCGACTCGGAAGTCGCGGATCGGTCGACTATCTCGCCATCTCGCTCTCGGCGACCGACTACGTAGGCCACGACTACGGCCCCTTCAGTCAGGAACAGCTCTCCAACCTGATCCATCTGGACGAGGCCCTGGGCAGATTCATCGCCTATCTCGACTTGGCTGTGGGCGAGGGCAGATGGATAGCGGCCCTCTCCAGCGACCATGGCGTCGCCACCACTCCCGAGGCTGGTGCGAAGTGGGGAGCGACCGCCGACCGCGTGGATCAGGGGGCCCAGGGTCAACGGATTCTCGATATCTATCGTCGCGCTTCGGAGGAGGGCGAAGGTTCCGACGATCTGCCTGGAAGGCTGGCCGGGCTCCTCAACGAGAGCGAGCTCTTCGTAAGGGCCTACACCCATGCCGAGATTCTCGCGGACCCCGCTCCCGACTCTTTCGCGGCGCTCTTCGCCAACTCCTGGCACCCTGAACGATTCACACATCCCCTGGCCGTCGCCGGGGTCGACATCTTGAGGCGTCCGGGCGATTTTCGGGGCTGGGGGTCCCGCGGGACCACGCATGGGAGCCCTCATCGTTACGACCGGTGGGTACCGGTGATCTTCTTCGGAGGCCTTGTGGAGGCGAGGGTGGACAGGCGTCCCGCCAAAACCGTCGATGTCGCACCGACGTTGGCCTTGCTGGCCGGAATACCCACCCCTGACGATCTCGACGGGAAGCCGCTCGCCGGCAGGTGAGGGCGCGAGAACGCGCAAGGCCCGGCGTCTGCCGGCCGGTCGACTCGACTATCGAGCCGGAATGACGAACGAGGCTCGCTTCACCAGCACCTCGAGCTCCCCGGCCCGGTCCGCAAATCCCAGGCTCTCCGCCACCCTGAGGGTTTCCTGCAGACGGTCGATCTTCATGGGAAGACGGTGCCGGAGCGAGAGCGCGGCTTCGAGGGTCCTCAATCTGATCCAGGTCGGCAGGTTCCGGTCGAGGAAGAAATCGCTCTCCCGTTCGAGCGCCTCGACGGCTTCGGCCGGGCGCTTCCGTGCGGCCTCGAGACGGGCTCGGTATGCGATCTGGAGGAAGTGAAGGGGACGGCGACCCTCTTCCGGCAGAGAGTTCCGTTTGCGACCGATCACGGCCCTGATCGCTCCTGTCGCCAGGTCGCACGAACCAATCCCGGCTTGGGCGATCCCCCGCAGGGCAGGCGGGGAGCAACCGTCGAGCTCGCGATGCAGGCCTTCAAACTCGGCCCGGGCCTTCTCAACTTCCTTCATATCCAGACGGACCTCCCCCCGGGCGATCCTGCAACTGAAACGAATGAGCCGGAGACCTCGCTTCTCAGCGGCGGTGTCGCACCTGTTGAGGTGCGAAAGAGCCTCGCCAAGGCGTCCCGTGTCGAAATCGATTCGGCCCAACTCCAGACGGATCCGGCAACTCGTTATCGGATCGGCCCCGCTCTCGGCGGCCTTCCGCGCCTCGTTGAGGAAGGGTCTGAGGGCGGGCGCGGCCGCCCTGCCCTGTCGGCGAACCTGCTTCAGGAGCGCGAGCAGGGCCTCGGCTCGCCAAGTCGGCTCCGAGCTCTCGGTGAGCTGGAGCGCCTTGCGTACATCTTCCAGACCGGCCCAGGGATCGCCGTCGAGCCGGCCGTCGGCTCCGGTACGCGCCCCTCGGCGGGCGAGATCTCCGACGCCTCCGAACGCAAGCGCGCAGAGCGCGGTGACCCAGGTCCGGTCGTCGCCACGCGACCCCCGGGGGCCGGGCCTCGCCAGTCGTCGCAGCCGAGAATGAACGTCGGTCGCAGGTTCGCCGTGTTCGGCAGCGAGGCGCACCTGGAGGGAAAGCGCTGCGGCCGTCAAATCGAACAGGCCGTGCGCCGAAGCCTCTTCATCGATATCGGCGAGGCGCCTTCTCAGTTGGTCGGCACCCTCGTTCGCGGTCTCGAGCAGAACCCGGGCCCGCGTCAGCCCGGCGTCGACAGCCGCCTCGAAGGCTTCGGTCTCGCGGAACCCCGAAATCGCAACCTCCAGGAACGGGAGCGCCTCGACCAGCAGGCCATTCTCCATCAGGGACCCGGCTGCCCGGTGTGCCTCGGTCGCCTTGTCGCCGGCATCGGTCGTGCAGCGGACGACGGTATCCAGTGCCATGAGCAGCCCTGGGCGATCTCCGACCGGCCTGTCTCCGCCCGGTGAGAGAGCGACCAACGCCTCGTGCGCTACCCGCAAGGCTCCGCAGGTGTCGCCTGCTCCGACCAGGTGAGCGGCCAGCGCGGGGAGCGATCCGCCTTCTCGCTCGATGCGCCGAGCGAGGGCGCGGTGAAGTGCGGCGCACTCGAGCGGCCCGACAAAATCGATTACCGCCGAGCGAAAGAGGGGTTGGGTGATGCCGACCATGCCGTCCGTGACTCGGATGTGGCCGGAGCGAGAGAGGCGGGTCAGCGACCCGGTCAGGAGACTGTCCTCGATCCCGACGACCCGTCGCAACGACTTGATCGGGATCGCGGCGTAGGATAGCGCGACCAGTGCGGCTACCCTGACGGCGGTCGGCTTCAGGGCCCTGAGCGCTCGATCGTAACGCGCCTCGAGCGTGGGGGTCAGCTTTACGGGTGTAAGCGGAAGTCCGGTGGACAAGTCACCGGACCGCCAGGCCGCGGTCAGAGCGATGAGCTCCAGCGGTCGGTTTTCTGCAAGAACACGGATGCGCTCCGACTCCGTTCGCGGGACGGATCCTTCCGTCAGCGAAGAAACGAGCTCGCCGGCGTCCCGGTCGCCGAGCGAACCCACCCGCAGCGTCGAGCCTTCCGACTCGCCGAGGTACTTGCGGACTTCCGCGCTGCAATCCGCGCCGTCGGTAAGAGCGGAGGCGATGACGAGGCCCGGCACCTTCCAACGGGCCGTGGCCACTCTGAGCAGGTTCGCGGTGGCGTCGTCCACCCACTCGAGGTCGTCGACACAAAGCACCGTGGGGCTTTCGTTCGTGAGTCGGTCGAGGGCTCTCCGGAGAAAGGCGAGAGAGTCCGTTAGCAGGCCGGGCGGTATCGGGCTCTCCGCTCCGGCGTCCGCGCTTCTCGTCGTTCGGGGCTCCGCAACCCACTGGGGTCGCGTCCATGGCGCCTGGTGGTCGCCGTAGCTCAGACCGATCTCCGGCCGCGACTCCGCTTGCGGTGACTTGCCGACGTTTGGGATCTGAGACAGGGCTGCGGAAACCGCTGCGAAGGGTCGCTCGCGGTCGGCCTCGACCCCCTCGACCGCGACCCACGCGAAACCCCTGAGCTGCGCCTCGGTCCGCATCTCATCCAGCAGCCGCGACTTGCCGACCCCGGACCGGCCCAGCAACAGGATCGCTCCCGGAACGCCACAGAGCGCCGCGTCGAGAATACCGACCAGCTCCTTCATGTGCCGACTGCGCCCCACGAGAGACGCTCGTTCCCCGATCAAGCCGGGTGAACGGATGGGAAGCGGCTGTGCGAAGTCGATGTTGTCGATCCTCGCAGCGAATTTCCGCAAATCGGGGTCGGGCGCCTCGTCCGGTTCCAGCCTTTCCAGGTGGAGGGCGTAGGCGGCCTTGGCCGCTGTCGGCTGCGAGTTTCGAACCCTGGCCTCCATGACCTTGGCCACCTCGGCCGAGTCCCTCGGCTTCATGCGAAAGAGCGCTTCCGCGCAATCGAGCGCCCGTTCCCAGTCATTGGCCGCCCTGCCTTCGTCCCACCCTCTGGCCGCCATTTGAATCAGGTTCCCCTCAAGAGTCGAACGTCGCTGCCTAACCCAATCTTCGAAGGCCCGCGATACGACGGGAACCCTCTTCGACATGAACCCCATCCCCAGCAGGTCGGCGGCCGCGACCATCTTACCTTCGCGCAGGCTGACCGAGAAATCCTCGTAGTCCGAGGCGGCTATCCGATAATTTGGGACAAGCACATCGCCTTCGGTCGCGATCACCCTATGGCCGATCTTCCCGGAGGTGGACAGGATGAGCTGGCGCAGCCGTTGCCGAACGACCGGACCGACATCGCGTTCCCAGATCTTGGCGGCGACCTCGGTACGGGTCGGTCCGGTCGAGGAATGGCCGAACACGAGGGCGATCAGGGCTGCTTGGTGCGGCGAAAGAACCACCGGCCTGCCTTCGACCTCCACCCCGGCACCTTTGAAAACGCGCACCCGCACCAGGGGCCGCGGCCCTTTCCCCCCGGAACGTTCGAACCCCTGCAAGGGATGCTCCTGCCGACCTTATGGAGTGTTCGCTTTCGTCAACTCCCGTCTGTACGACTCGCCTTGTTTCGTTCCACCATGAGATCCGAACTCCGTGTCCGGAACGAGGCCGCCGCTCTCGGCCTCGCGACGCAACCAGTGTTCGACGACCCATTCCCATCCGAGCCGGGACCTGACCGACGTAGGGCGAAGACCGAGGAGCCGATACATCTGGCTGCTCGCCGTGTAGCCGTCGGTGAAGCCGAGCGAACAAGCTACGGACGTGAGGTTCTTCTTGGAATTCTGAAGTGCGATGACCAGGCGAATCTGCCTGCCGAGCTGTAACCAGTGAGACGGAACCGGGAGGCCTCGAGAGGAGAATCGTCGGCCCAGCTGCCGCCGCGACATGTACAGACATCGCGCGAGCGAGGTCACCGAGGAGAGATCGCTGGACAGCTCGATCATCCGCCGCACGATTCTTATGGTATCGGCGTCGAGGGGGATTCCGCGCCAGGCCAAATAGTCGGTTATCGCCGCTCCCAGGTCCTCCGGCGGCCTACGCAACAACCGTGAGAGGTCTCTGATCGCCAGGTCGTCGTGGAACGGCAGCACCGACTGCGGGCGACACCTGCCGACCACGGCCCAGGTCGAGGGCGACGCGATCAGTTCGGGAGCCGGAGGGAGGACGACGATGAGCGGGACGCCGCCGGGCCTCCCGGAAGCGATCCGGCCGGCTACGCCCTCCGCAGTCTTGCGAATACGCCAGACAAGAGCCGAACCCGGTTGCACGGAGATCGTGTTCCAGCCGACGGCTTCGTCCGCGATAGGGGTGAGGTTGTGGTAGGGCGGGTGGAGAAGATGCACCCGTTGGGTCGGACTTGTCGGCATGGTAGGCAGGGCCTGGGAAGAGTGGCGGGCAATCATATTCCCGGTCCGTCAGCAAACCGTCAGTGTCGGGCATCGACCGTTCGATTCGGGACATCGGCCTCTTCGTCGTTCGGATCCATCACTTTCGCGCGGTGTATTTTTTTGATTGGTTCGGACCCTGCTCAGTTCACCCGGGGACAGCTCATGGACACCTTTTCCTTTAAGCCGAGGAGCGCCTTGCGCACGGCCGTCCTAGCCGTCGGCCTCGTCGCCGAGCCCGGTCTGGCCGCCGGGGCTCAGGAGGGAACCGTGGCTGCGGCTTCCGACGGCGGAGGAGCCCGGATTACGGGGTCGGTGTTCGACAGCACCACCATGAGCTACCTGGCCGGAGCCCGCGTGGCGGTGCTGGGGACGAACGCCGTCGCCACGTCCTCCGAGGACGGCAGCTTCCTGCTCTCGAATGTTCCGGCCGGCTCGCACTGGGTGTTGTTCTATCACGAACGGCTCGGCGAGTTGGGCGTCAGCGCACCGTCTCGACAGCTAACCCTCCGCGAAGGGAACAGCGACGAGGTGCTGCTCGCGATACCTTCCCGAACCACGCTTCTCGGCGCTTGGTGCATGGCCGAGGAGAGGCGACCGGGAGCTGCGGCGATTTCAGGAACGGTCACGGATTCTCTCACGGGGGTCCCCATCCCCGGAGCCGTGGTCACCGCGTCTCCACCTAGGCGCGGCGGTGTCGGGGGCGACCCGGTGAGCGTCCGCACCGACGACTCGGGGCGTTATCGCATGTGCGATGCGCCGGCTTCCGAGTTCACCCTCCAGGCGTCATTCGCGCAGAGCAGGGGACGCTCGGTCTTTCTCGGGCTCGAGCCGGGCGCTGCGGCAGTGGTGGATTTAATGATGCTGCTGGCGGCGGAAGCGACGCTGCGCGGGAACGTGATCGACCCGCTCTCCGGCGAACCGGTCGCCAATGCGACCGTCCAGGTGCTGGGAACCGACGCGAGCGTTCTGACGAACGCCGCCGGGGATTTCATGCTCGACAAGCTGCCACCAGGCAGACACCTGGTCGTCACCGATCACATCGCCTACGAGCAGCGCACGGACTCCGTCACCATTCAGGGTCAGGAGACGGTGGACATCGAGGTGCGCCTCGCGCAGGAGGTGATCGAGCTCGAGGGCTTCGTGGTCACGGGACGCTCGAGGTTCGGCAGGTCGAGCCTTGCCGGCGATGCCAAGCGCGCCGACTTCCTGGACCGCGAGAGTATCGAAGAGCTTCTTGTGCGCAGCACGAACACCGTGGACCTGCTCCGCAACATGAACACGCCAGGGCTCCGCGTCCGTGACGTGTGGGTGGAAGGTCCGTTGGGTATTCGCATGCAGGGTTACTGCATCGAGGTTTCGCGCCGCTCGGGCGGGCAGGGATGCCAGCCGGCGGCCGTGTTCCTAAACGACGTCCTCGTTCCCTTCCCCGATGAGCTGATCCGCGACCTGAACCCGCAGGCGATCCAAGGTCTCGAGGTTCTGAGCCCGATAGACGCGCAGTTTCAGTTCGGAACGATCGCGGGGAACGGCGCGATCCTGATCTACACTACTGCCAGGTAACCGCCGCGCGCACACAGCGTACACGGTCGCGATCCATATCGCGGAGGCCACGGGGGGCTGACAGCCCGCTATCGTCCGCGGACGATCTCGCGGTCCTGGCTACAGAGGCGATCCGGTGTCTCGTTAAAGGATCTTGCGACCCAGGGCCGATGCGATCAGCCCCACACCCACCTCGGCCGTACGGTTGCGGTCGTCCAGCACGGGGTTCAGTTCGACCAGTTCCAGCGAGAGCAGCCTGCCGGAACCTGCCGCCTTCTCCGCCACCAGGTGTCCCTCCCGGTAGGTCAGTCCACCCATGACCGGGGTTCCCACCCCCGGCGCCACCGAGGGATCGAGCGCGTCGAGATCGTAGGAGAGATGGAAGCCCGAGGTCCCCTGCGAGGCCCGGGCGATGGCTTCCTCCATGCATCGTCCCGCCCCGCGGTCGTCCAGCTCAGGCATGGTAAAGACGCGGATGCCCAGCTCTTCGATCGTTTTCCTCTCCCCCTCATCGAGCTCGCGCGCACCAAGAACGCAGGTGTTTTCGGGCCGGACGCTGGGTTCGGGTCCCCCGATGCCGGTCAGCCTGGCGTCGCCGCACCCGAGGAGCACGGCCAGACTCATACCGTGGATGTTGCCGCTGGGGGTGGTGTGTCCCTGATTGAGATCGGCATGGGCATCCACCCAGATGACGCCGATGCGCTCGTCTCTCCTGCGGTAGTGGCCTGCGACGGCGGCGACCGTGCCGATGGAGAGCGAGTGATCGCCCCCCAGGATCAGCGGGAAGTGTCCTTCGTCCAAGTTGTCGGCCACCAGCTGGTTCGCTCGGTCGGCGACGCATAGCACCTCGTCGAGGAAGCGCAGGGAGGTTTCCCCGGGGTCGGAGACCTCGAATCCGCCCGCAGTGACGCTTCCGGCCTCGACCACCCGGTAGCCGATTGCTCCAATGCTGTCGGTAATTCCCGCAATGCGGAGGGCCGAGGGACCCATGTCCACCCCGCGACGACCGGCACCCAGGTCGATCGACACGGAGATGAGCGCCAGACTTCCGTTAACGGTCATTTCCCCCGTCGGGCCTTGGCCGCAATTTTCCGTTCCTTCCTTTCGATCTTCAGCCGACGTTTGGCGTCTCGCACGGACTCGCCGGGATAGCGCGCGGTCACATCGACCCCTCCCATGAAGGCGAGCCCCTTGATCCGAAGCACTGGAGAATCGGGTTTCGCCACCGGAGCCGATCCACCGTCCACCGTCCGGTCGAACCCGCCGAAGACCGCCATACCGCCGATCTCGACCACCAAGTCGGGCGGGACCACGATATCGACTCCTCCCCAGGCGGCCACGACATGGAGTTCCGTGACGCCGGTAGGCAGTTCGGCCTCACGCAGGTCGATGTCCGCGCCGCCGAAGAGCGCGAGCGCGAAGGTCTTGCGCGCGGGCCGCCAGCTCCCTCCCCGCACGGTGCCGCCGAAAACCGCCACCACGCTCTCGACCTCTTCCGCGTGTCCGCTCACCGCAGCCTGCCGAGCCGCGAGTGGGGCCGCCGGCCACGGACCACGCTCGTTCGCGGCGACACCCTGGCCGACGACGACGGGAGCGGTTCCCGGGGCTTCCGGAAGATCCGTCAGCAGGGCTTCGAGTTCTCGCACCGACGATACCGAGTACGCCAAATCGACGCGACGTTCGAATTCCTCCACCGTGATGAGGTCCTCGGCGAACCTCTCGCCCAGCGAGTCCACCACCCGTTCCCTCAGAGTTCCGTCAGCCAAGCTCGCCGCCCTCCGCCCTCCTGGAATCGCCAACGCTGGTCCCCGCTGGCGCAAATCGACTCGAAACGCCATCTTGTGCAGTGGGATCTACCCACCGCCCTTATCCAAGTTACGTAACTCGCGTCGGGTTACGTCAAACTCAAGAGGAAAGAGATGCGCGCAAGACTCGTCCCAGCTGCGGCCGCCGTAACGCTCGCCCTGACCCTCGGCCTCGCCGGATGCGCTTCCGGGGGCGGAGGCACGGGCGGAGGCAACGCCAACCGGCTAACCGCCGAAGACCTCGTCGACGTCCAGAGCCTCGACGCCGAGCAAGCGATCCAGAGACTCCGGCCCAGGTGGGCCCGCGGGAGAGGTGGCGCGACGCCCGGCGTCATCGTCGATGGCGCGGTGCGCTCGGGAGGGATGGAGGCGCTTCAGTCGATCCGGATCTCCGAGGTTCAGGAAATCCAGTACATGAGCGCCTCCGACGCGACGCTGCGCTACGGAACCGGCTTCAACGGCGGGGCCATCGTCATCACGACCAAGCGGTAAGGTTCCCGGCGAACTCCTCCAGCACGCGGGCGCAGTCCTCTATTTCGCGGACCGGAACGCTCTCGGCGGCGGTGTGAGCTAGGGCGATGTCGCCCGGTCCGAAGCACACCGCAGGGATGCCGGCTTGGTTGAGGAACGCTGCATCCACCCACGCCGACATCGATGCGACCCGGTCGTCGATTCCGCATCGCCGGAGGGCGGCGAGAAGGCCCTGCGTCAGGGCTGAATCGACCGGCGTCTCGGTGGCGGGACGGGCGAGCGTCTGACGGATGGTGACCCTGTGGCCGGCGCTGCGCAGGCCTGAGGCCGCCTCGTCGAGTTCACGAAGGAAGATTTCCGGAGCCTCGCCGGGAAGAGTGCGGCGCTCCAAGGTCAGGACGCAGCTCTCCGGATAGATCGAATCCGCGCTTCCTCCGTGGATGGTGCCGGCGTGGAAGGATGGAATTCCGAGGAGCGGGTGCGGCTCCCGAGCGGACAGGTCGGCATGGAGCGATTCGAGCCCGGCGAGATATTCGCCCGCGTTGCGAATGGCGTCGATTCCCAGATCGGGTCTCGATCCGTGCGCGGCTACCCCTCCGAACTCCACCGCAGCCCAGACGAAGCCTTTGTGAGCGGGGGCCACGGCCAGGCCGGTAGGTTCGCACACGACCGCCATCTCGGCCCGCACGCCCGAGTCGATCAGATGGGACATGCCCAGGCTCGCGTGCTCCTCGTCTACCGTTAACGCTACGATGAGGTTCGGGCGCGGCGAATCCGATCGGGCCAGACGCGCCGTCGCCCCCAGAATGGCGGCGATTCCTCCCTTCATGTCGCAGGAGCCCCGACCGAAGAGGGTGGGTTCGTGGTCGTCGTCCGCGCTCAAAGCTCCGGCAAAGGGCTCGACGACCATTCCGCCGACGCCCA
The DNA here is from genome assembly GCA_021295815.1 of Gemmatimonadota bacterium. Lineage (NCBI taxonomy): Bacteria > Pseudomonadati > Gemmatimonadota > Gemmatimonadota bacterium. The sequence goes on from JAGWBQ010000016.1 coordinate 40,202, forward strand.
CGGTATCGAGATGCCCATTAAGTAGCAGGGCCGGCCCTTCGCCATACATCCGCGCCACCACGTTGGGGCGGCCCGGTGCGACTTCGCGGCGGTGGACCTCGAGGCCCCAGCCGTCCAGCAGCTCGTAGCAGAAGTTCGCCACGTCGCCCTCACCGCACCCGTCTTCGTCGAGACTCGGGTTGACCGAGGGAAGCCGGACCAGCGCCCGGGCGATGGCTGCGGGATTGCCCGCGCGGACCGTTGGGAGCGTCAGAAAGTCACGTACTCCGCTCACAGGAGCGGAAATCCGACAACCATGGAGGGCACGACCTCGCCGTTGACCTCCCCGGATCTCCACATAAGCGGTGGGAAGCTTGGAACATTCCGGTATTTTCTCCCGTAACGGTAGACAGGAGAAAACGGCACGGTTATTGCGGCCCTATCTCCCCGAATCGACCACCATCCATGAAGGAGGGCTATGAAAAAACTCACGTTCGGAATCCTGGGAGCTGCGGCGGTAGCTACCGCCGTCCTCATCGCGCGCCGCGCGTGCGAAGGCAAACTCCTCAAGCCGGGTGCCGCTCAGGCAGGTGAGATCGTTCCATCGACGATCTCTCTGGAGCGGGTCCGAGAGGCCGGAATCTAGCCGGCCCGTCTTCGACCGGCTTCAAGCCGGAGAGCTCCCACCACAGGTCCCGACAGAGGGATCGCGGGCGAGGGCGGCACCTGTCCGTTCTCGCCCTTGTGCGGCCGGTCGGCTTTTCCGGACCCCGCACCGATCGTTCGCTCACGTGCGGCGAACTCAGTCTTCGAAGTGGTCCGCGTTCTTCCCGAGGTAGTTTTCCCACTCGGTCGGTACGTCCGTATCGGGAAAGATGGCCGTCACCGGGCACTCCGGTTCGCACGCCCCGCAGTCGATGCACTCGTCCGGGTGGATGTAATACTGATCCTCACCTTCGTAAATGCAGTCTACCGGACAGACCTCCACGCAACTCGCGTCCTTGGTCCCTATGCACGGTTGGGCGATAATATACGTCATCTGCGAGAGCCTCGGTCACTTCGTAAGATTATGGAGAAAGCCAGATCATCCGCGAACGGCGCACCGTCCGGTGAGCCGCGCTGCGCGGGGAGGTAATCTCTTCGTATTTCCGTACTTCGGCAAGCCCTGATGCTCAGAACCGGCGCTCCCGCTCTTATCGCCATGGTATCGGTGACGACGATGCACCCACCTGCAGCGAACGCGGCGCAGGGCGCGGTCGTCTACGGAACGGTTTACGACTCCGTCTCCAACGCGCCTTTTTCGGAAGCGCAGGTCGCACTCTGGAACACGACCCATCGCGCAGTGACCGACGACGCAGGCCGCTACCGCATTGCCGGCGTTCCCCCGGGCAGCTACCAGGTATCGTTCTTCCACCCCGCCCTCGCCGTGCTGGGGTCTTCGGCCTACGCCCGGACCGTCACTGTCTCAAGTGACAGCGTTCGCTTAAACCTGGCCAGTCCTTCGACCGTCACCATCGCCCGCGCGACCTGTCAAATGGAGGGACACCCCCCGGGCGGCGTCGTCTCCGGGACGGTGGCGGACGCCGGCTCCGGTATGAGGCTGCCGGGAGCCCGGGTCACAGCCAGTTGGACCGGCGGAAACACGAGCGGGCTCACCGACGGAAACGGCCGCTACGCTCTCTGTGCGCTCCCCGGCGGGACGAACGTAGCCCTGAGCGCGAACTTTCTCGACCGGGCGTCGCGCTTCAGATCTCTCGTCGTGGGCGACGGCGTGGAGGCCGACTTCACCGTCGAGACCCTCGTCCGGAGCGTGGTGAGCGGCAGGCTCACCGATGCCGCGAGCGGAGACGACCTCGTCGACGTGCTCGTCCGGCTCGAAGCCACGTCGCATACGGCCGTTACCGACTCCGAGGGCCGATTCTCGTTTGCGGACGTCTTGCCCGGTCAGCATGTGCTCAGCAGCCGCCATCTGGCCTACGGCGAGCGGGCCGACTCGATAATCGTCCCGCAAGGCAGCCTTCTGGACCTCGAGATCGGGCTTGACGATCGTCCCATCGAGCTTCCCCCGATTAGGGTGGAAGTGGAGTCGGTTTCGGTCTCGGAGCGCGTTTCCGGTGGAACAACGATCACCCGCGAACAGGTCGATCGAGTTCGTCATCTGATACGCGACGTGGGCGACTTGCTGCAGACCCAGCACTTGCCCGGTGTCATCGTCAGACGCCGGGCCGACCTGACCCTCTGCGTCGGCTCGACCCAGGGTCAGGCGCGGATGATGAACGACCAGGGGTGCGTGCCCATGGTGATCTTCGTGAACGGCGTCCGCACCTCCAACTCCGATCTCGCCCTCCGCATACCGCCGGAGGCGATCGACCGCATGACCGTCTACAAGCCCTGGGAGGCCGGGAACTTATTCGGGCTCGGTTCGGGCAACGGCGTGCTGATGATCTACACCAAGGGGAACTGACGCCAGACCACGTCGTCCCGTCCGGCGCGGCGATTGGCCAGGCGAGCCGTCACGAAGAGCAGGTCCGAGAGCCGGTTCAGGTAGCGCATGACTTCGGCGTCGGACGGAGGCGCGACCGGTCCGTCGTCCTCGCCGGTCCTCGCCGCCGCCGTTTCGCTTCCCATTGCCGAGGCCGCGCCCTTCGTCGCCACCCTTCCGGCCATCCTAGCCACCCTTCTCTCGGCCGTTCGGCAGGCGGTGCGAGCCAGGTGCAGGGCGGCGGAAGCTGCCGTTCCTCCGGGGAGAATGAACTGGGTCAGGGGAGGAAGCTCTTCTTCGGCGGCATCGATCCACTCTTCCATCTGCTCGACCCGTTCGACCGGCAAAGGAGGCACCCGCGGAGTCCGGCCACCCGGGGCGAGCGGCGGTATCGCCACATGCGAACCCAGCACGAAGAGGTCGTTCTGGACGAGTTCGAGAAGGTCGGCAATCTCCGATAAGTCGCCGGCGCCGTCTCGGATCTCGGTGACGATGACTGCGACCGCCCAACCGATCGCCGCGTTCACCGCGTCCACGGCGCCCAAGGCCTCTACCCTGTCGTCGGCCTTGGATGCGCGGTCTCCTCCCGCCAGCAGGCGAGTCCCTCCGTCGTCGCCCGCGCGGGTGTAGATCTTCACCGGATCAGGGTGCGAAAGGAGCGCGCCTTGTCGATGAGGTTCTTCGCCTGCCGGCCCGCGCCCTCCGCCTCGGTATCGTCGCTCAGCCGCATAAGCAGGTCTCGCATGTCGATCAGCGCCTCGAGTTGGAGCTGGTCGCGTTGGAAGTCCAGGTCGAGACGAAGAAGCGCGGCCTGGTCTCCCTCTTTTTCGAGAGCGACGTAGGTCCGTCGGTAGACTCTCTCCAGCTCGTCGATGATTCGGTCTCGTGGGCGCACACCCTTAATTTAGCCCTTGGGGAACGGTTCCCGGCTGCTCACGGTCCGCAGGCTGCCCACAAGCTGCGGCCAGTCGGAGCCTCACTTCCTCGGAGCGGAAACGCCCCTTGACGGCATCCCGCAGCTCCGCCATCCGCCCCGTGAAGAGGTGGTCGGCACCGGGAATCCCTGTAAGGTGGAGTCGTTCACCCATGCCCTCGAACGCTTCCCGAACCTGCTCGGGAGTGCCGAATTCGTCGTGCCCGCCCTGGACCACGAAAAGCGGCAGGTTTGATTCGAGTACCGGCGAGAAATCGTATTCGCGTCCGATGACCGGCACGCCGGCTCCGATCAGGAGGCCTGTCCGCGGCTCCTCGACGCCCGCCTGCATCCCGATCGCGGAACCGAAGGAGAATCCGCCCACGACGAGTTTTTGGTCGAAGAATCGCTCTCGCATCCATCCGATCGCGCACCGGGCATCGTCGAGTTCGCCCGCTCCTCCGTCGAACCCGCCCGTGCTCGCGCCCACTCCGCGGAAATTGAAACGGAGCACGGCGACCCCGCACTCCATGAGCGCTCGGCAAATGCGGAATACGGCTCGGGTGTTCATCGAGCCCCCGTAGAGCGGATGAGGGTGGCAGAAAACCCCGGCGGCGAGCGGTTCGGACTCCGGCAAATGGAGTCGTGCCTCGAGGCGCCCGTGGGTTACTGGGATGAACATGAAGCAGTATCTTTCGACATGACAAGTATTCGAATTCGGGTGAGAAAGGGCGGTTGCGGCGCACGCCCCATCGCTTGCACGCGCCCCCTCGCGGCCGTGATCCCGGTCTGGACGGCGCTGATCGCCTCGTGTGCACCGGGTGACCCGCCTGCGACCCAGACGGCGGAGGACTTCTCGTTCGGTTTCACCTTGGGCAACTCTGACGCTCCGGTGAAGGTGATGGAGTTTTCCGACTACGGCTGCGGCTACTGCCGACAATTTCACCTCGAAACCTTCGGAATGGTCAAGGAGGAGTTCATCGACACCGGCAAGGTGCAATGGACCTTCGTGCCTTTCGTGAACGGACTCTTCACGGGTTCGCGCGAGGTCACCGCAGGGGTGCATTGCGCTGCTCAACAGGACCCGGAGAAGTTCGAGCGGTTGAACGCCGATCTCTGGTCGGAACAGCAGGCCTGGAGGCGAGGCGTCGATCCGGAAGCCCTGATTCGCGGGCTCGCCGGTCGCGCCGCCATCGATCTGGCGGCCTACGACGAGTGCATCGACGCCGATCGCGGCGGAGTCATGGTAGACGACCAGACCAGGCTGGCCGGACAACTCGGTATTCGGGGCACTCCCACCTTCCTGATCGACGGATTCTATCCGCTACAAGGCACGCGCCCCCCTGAGATATTCCGCGACTTCCTGACGGCGGCGCACAGGGAGGTGACGCGAGGTGAGGGATGAACCCGCTCCGCCCGGTCACGGCCCTCCGTCACAGACTTAGGAGAACCCACATGATGACCCGTTCGCCCATCTTCGCGGCGCTCGTCGCGACAGCCATCGTCTTGCCAGCCCTGGGCTTAGCCCCCGCAACCGCATCGCCGCAGGAAGAAGGAGGCCTTCCCACCGTTGAAAGCAAGGTCGAGGGCATGGTCGCCGTCGACGGCTTCATGCCGATCTACTTCGACGAGACCGACGGGAAGATCTGGCTGGAGGTCTCGCGCTGGGGCGAGGAGCTGCTCCACTACACGTCGCTCCCCGCCGGCATGGGCCAGAACGACCTGGGGCTCAACCGCGGCGATCTCGGGTCCCGGCAGGTGGTCGTCTTCAAGCGGATCGGTCCCAAGGTGCTGATGGAGCAGCCCAACTACTCGTATCGAGCGAGCTCCGACGACCCGCTCGAGATTCGCTCGGTCGAAGACGGTTTTCCGACCTCGGTGCTCTGGGGCTTCACGGCTGCGGCGCAGACCGATGACCGAACTCTCGTGGACGCCACCGACTTCTTCATGCACGATTGGCACGGCCTCGCGCTCCGTCTCGGACGCGGCCAAGGGAGCTGGCGAGGCGAGGCGTCGCGGAGCGCCATCCATATGCCTCGCACCAAGGGTTTTCCGCAGAACACCGAAGTGGAGGTGATTCTGACCTTCACTTCCGCGGATCCGGGCGGACTTGTCGGAAGCGTCACGCCCACGGCCGGAGCCTTGACCGTGCGCCAGCACCATTCCTTCGTCGAACTGCCGCCTCTCGGCGAGGGATACGAGCCACGGCAGGCCGATCCGCGCGCCGGTTTCAACGGCGTCACCTTCATGGATTTCGCGAAGCCGATCCAGGACGACCTTACGGTCCGCTACATCGCCCGCCACCGGCTGCACAAGAGAGATCCGACGGCGGTGCGCTCGGAGCCGGTGGAGCCCATCGTCTACTATCTCGATCCCGGGACTCCCGAGCCGGTCAGGAGCGCCTTGCTTGAAGGTGGGGCATGGTGGAATCAGGCCTTCGAAGCCGCCGGGTTCATCGACGCCTTCCGCATGGAGATACTTCCCGCCGACGCCGATCCCATGGATGTGCGCTACAACGTCATCCAGTGGGTTCATCGATCGACTCGAGGATGGAGCTACGGGAATTCGGTGTCGGATCCGCGTACGGGAGAGATTCTCAAGGGACACGTGACCCTAGGGTCGCTCAGGGTCCGTCAGGACTACCTGATCGGTGAGGGATTGACCGCGCCGTATCGGACCGGTGAAGAGAACCCCGCAGACATCGAGGCCATGGCGCTCCAACGCATCCGCCAGCTCTCGGCGCACGAGATCGGGCACACCATCGGGCTCTCGCACAACTACATCGCGAGCGCTCAGGTGGGGCGGGGCGTGCAATCGGTAATGGAGTACCCCCACCCCGTGATCACCCTCGACGGTGGCAGAGTTTCGCTCGGAAGCGACTCCTATGCCGACGAGATCGGCGCGTGGGACAAGGTCAGTATCAGGTACGGCTACTCCCACTTCCCTCCCGGGACCGACGAAGCCGCCGAACTCGAACGCATCCTGCTCGACGCGGCCGACGAGGGCATCACATTCATTTCGGACCAGGACGGACGCCCGGCGGGATCGGCCCACCCGCAGGTCCACCTCTGGGACAACGGCGAGAGCGTGGCCGCGGAACTCGAACGCATGATGGACGTGCGCAGGGTAGCCCTCGACCGCTTCGGCGAGACCGCCATCCGCACCGGCGAGCCCATGGCGACCATGGAAGAGGCGCTGGTGCCGCTCTACCTCCACCATCGTTACCAGGTGGAGGCCGCGTCCAAGGTCGTGGCCGGTCTCTACTATACCTACGCCATGCGGGGCGACGGACAGGAGCCTCTGCGGCCGGTGCCGGCGAACGAACAGGAGGCCGCTCTCTCCGCGCTGCTCCGAACCATCCATCCCGAAGAGCTCGCCATCCCCGAGGACGTGCTCAACTCTCTGCCGCCTCGTCCTTTCCGATACGGTCCTCACCGGGAACTCTTCGCCCGGCACACCGGTCTCGTCTTCGACGCCGTGGCTCCGGCGGCCGCCGCGGCCGACGCCACCCTCAGCTTCCTCTTCCATCCGGAGCGGGCGGCGCGCATGGTGCAGCAGTCGGCCTTGAATCCCTCGTTGCCCGGATTGGCCGAGGTGATAGCACGGGTTAGGGAGGGAACCTTCGAGCTGAATCCGTCGACGCCCTACGAGGCGGAGATCGGACGGGCCGTGGAGAGGGTGTTCGTGGACAAGCTCATGGCGCTCGCCGACGGTTCACGGGCAGCGCAGGTGCGAGCGGTGGCCACCCTGGAACTGGAAGAGACGGCTCACTGGCTCTCTCAAGAAGCGAACGGCGCCATGCCCGACGATGGCGATCTGGCACACTACCTCCTGCTCTCAACCGACATATCGCGTTTCCTTTCGCGGCCGCACGATGCCGTCGAGACCCTAACCGCACCTTCCATGCCGCCCGGCAGCCCGATCGGCCAGCCGGCGATGAGGTGGCTGGGGTGGTCTGCGGAAGATTCTGACTTCGGCAGGCCGCTGACTCCCCAATTGAGCCTTTACTGCGTCTGGGGCTGGTAGGTGGTCGATACGAGCCGGTGGGCGAACCGGTCCCGCTTGCACCACGCTCGCCCGTCCCCCAAGATAAGGTGAGATCCGTCACCACCCACCTTACGCGCGAGGTCCGAAAACCATGATGGCCATGCTCCACAACTCCGAACTCGGCAGGCTGACCCACAATCTGATGAGGGCCGTCTTCGGCTTCCTTTTCTGGCAACACGGAGCGCAAAAGCTCCTAGGATGGTTCGGACGCGAGGGCGTCACCGTCTTCGATTCCGGCCGCGAGGGCCTCGACAACGTCCTGTTCATCGCCGCCGGATTCATCGAGTTCATCGGCGGAGCCATGATTCTCATCGGGCTCAAGACCAGACCGGTCGCCACCCTCACGGCAGCCATGATGCTCGTGGCCTACCTCAAATTCCACCTCTTCCAGAACGGTGAGGGTTTCATGTGGGATCCGATGAGCAACGGCGGCGAGCGAGCGCTCCTTTTCCTCTTCGCCTTCGCCTTCCTCGCCACCCACGGTTCGGGCACGATGAGCGTGGATCACACCTTGTCGGCGAAGCGGAGTAGCGACGTCGTCGGGTAGCAGCTCCGTTTCAGGCTCCGCCGAGAGCGGCAAGGTGCTCGGCGGAGAGCCCGTTCGATTCGAATAAAGAGACCCCGGACGCTCCCGTCTCCCGGCAGATCGCGACCGCCTGGGCGAGTTCGCTGGGTGAGAGGTCCGGCAGGTAGAGTCCGGCATTCAGCGGTCGTCCGTCCAACGCCGCCACGCCCTCCCGCACCCCGGCTCCTATCCAGGCGAGGTCTTCGAGATAGAAGCGGTGGTAGAGCATGGGAAAGAAGCGGTCGAGGGGCCACTCTTCCCAAGCCTGGCGCACGAGTCGCCGGGCGATGGTGGGAGTGGGAAAGACCGCAGCGGTGATGGGTTTGCCTTCGTCGTGCACGGACTCGGTGAGTTTCTTGACCGCGCCGGTAACCGAGTCCCACCGAAAGCGGCGCCAGGCCTCGTCCGAGGGCGGGTCGAGCATTTCCAGCGGATCGCGACCATCGAACTCCGCGAACTGCGCCCTGCACTCGTCGCAGTAACAAAAGTCGAACTCCGGGTGCTCCACGTCCTGCACCAGGTCGTAGCTCTCCCACAGGCCACGCGGAAGGATCACGTCGCAGTGACGCACGTAGTCGAGATGAACGCCCTCCACTCCAGGGGTCGCGGCGATCTCGGCGACTCTTTGCGCAAGGTACTCCCGCACCGGCGCTCGCGACGGGCACACCCATTTGTAGTAGCCCACGTAGGGCGGCATCTCGAGCGACGAGTCGCCGTTTCGGCTGACCGTGAACCACTCGGGGCGGTTCTCCTGCACCCATCCGTCGCCGTTCCGGTTGAGGGTCCAGAACCAGCGATGGTATGCCAGCCCTTCCGCGCGAGCTGCCTCCGACACCAGCCCGACCTCTCCCCCGCCCACCAGGACCGCATCGACTCCGGCGGCGCGCAACGGGCCAAAGTGCTCCCTCCAGCCGTTCAGATCGCGCTCGCTCGAGCCGTGGACCCAGGCCCAGACGCTGAAAGCGGGCAGGGCGGACCAGTGGTCGGGAAGCTCGATTCCGGCCTGAGGCGCCGACTCGTCTCCCCTTCCGCATCCGCCCAGCGCGGTGAGGCCGAGCGCCCCGCCACCCATCGTCCGGACAAACTCTCGGCGTTTCATTCGTCCCCTCCTTCCTCGAGGGTGGAACCGTCGTCCGCGCCGGTTGGGCCGACGTCCACGAAGCGCAACCGCCCCCAGCTCTCCGGGGCGTGCATGTTGATCCGGCCCTGCGGCGCCCACACCCAGTTCTCTTCGGGGTGATCGTTCCAGTCCACGAGCTCCCGCTCCTTGACGTATCCGTCGGCTTCGATCAGAAGCGGCCAATCCACCCTGGAGAAGTTGACGCGCCATTCGTCCATCGGCTGCGGAGCCCCAGGAGCGACCGCTTCGCCAACGCCTGCCGACGTGTCGGGCGGTGGAACGAGCCCTGCCCAGGGTATCGCCATCTCCACGGTCCAGCCTTCGTCTTCGTCCGACGGATCGTTCAGGGTCCCGCGCAGCGACACGGCGGATTCGAGTCCTTCCAGGTCCCAATCGATTCGAGCGCTCCCGCCCTGGTCGTAAGGACGGGCGAGAAATAGGTCGAGCACGGTGCCCAAGGCGTTGATTTCGATCTCGAAGTAGTTCAGACCGTCGCCGTCAGGATCAAGGAAGATCTCGAAGTCGTCGTCCCTCCAGACGATCTGGTCGCGCTCGGCGAGGGTCGCCCAAAGATGCGGCTCCTCGATCTCCGCCGCCACGTAGAGCGCATCTTCGTCCCAGGTCATCCAGGCTCGGGTTCGGGATGGTGGAACCGGCCAGCCTTCTCCGCGAATGTCGATGAAATCCGCAGTCGGCTCCGCAGCCCGCCAGGCCTCGTCGTCGAGCGAACCGTCCACGTCCACCGGCTCATCGGTCCAATGGGCTTCGTATACGGGATGGTCGTCCGCAGCGCTCGAAACCCGATAGTCCTCCGAGCCGCCGCACCCCCACGCTACCAACGCGAGCGGTAGCAGCGACCGGCCGGCCACCTCCGAAACTTCAACGGCTGATCGGCATCCAGTCACAGCCGTCCACGTCCACCTCGATCCGTCTCAACACCGTCACGGAGTCTCCCCGCCGTACCACCGACTCCAGCACCAGAAACAGATCCCCCTCGAATCCGATGGCCGGGCGCGAACCCGGCTCCAGGGGTATCTCCGCATCCACGCACGCCGACTTCCGCGACTCGTCGATCACAGTCACCCACAAACCCACCGTGCTCACAGGTCCGACTTCGGTACCCATGTCGAAATGGACCACCACTATTGTACCGTTCGGCCGGCGGTGGACTCCCCCGGCGACGGAGAAGAGGCCAAAGACTTCGGAGTACGCGCGACCGCCTGCGAGAACCTCGTCGATTGCGGTTGCAGGGTCAGCCGTGCCGCCCTTCCGTCGGGCCGCAGGGACCTCAAAACGGTCCAGTTCCCGACCGGTGGTGTCCGCCACGATCAGATACGGAAGTGGCATGAACCCGACAAGCAGCGTGTCGGCCCACATCGCGAACGGCATTTCGGGGAATATGCCACCGACAGGACCACCCTCCGTATATTCGCCGGGGAGGCGGAGGACGGGACGGGCCTCGGATTCGCCGAGCCTCAACCGGCGGATCGCGCTCGAGGTCCCGTGGTGCGCACCGCTCAACCACAGACCCTCCGGGCCGGGTACCACCGACTCGACCGGAGTGTTGAGGGGATGTCTCTCTTCAAAATGCCCGTCGCTCCGCCGGAAGAGCTGGATGGCATACGGACTCCACGACAGCACCATGACGTGTTCGTTTCCCCAAGGCAGGACGACACCGGCTTCCTTCCATTCGCCTGGGCCCTCGCCCTGGCGGCCGTATCGCCGTATCAGACTCCCGTTGTTCGAATAGTGGAATACCCCTGCCTGTCCGTGGTCGGCCACCAGGTAGCCGCCCGATTCATCGGGCACGACGCGACTCGGCAGCACGAGGTAGTCGGCGCCGGATTCCTGGAGCAAGATCGAGTCGCGTACCGTGATAGCCGGTTGGGCCGACAGATGAGAGGATGTGGCGATGAGCGCGATGGTAGCCAATGCCAAACGGGTAGTCGCGGCTTGCCTGCGAGCTTCCTGCGGCTGGAACGTGAGATGGGCGCTCTTCAAGTCGCCACCGGCTTCCTCTAACAGTGCTCCTCGTACGCCACGCCGAGATCGTGAGCTATGTCTTCCGCACGGCGACCTTCGATCTGATGGCGTTCCATGAAGTAGACGAGCTCGCCGTCCTTGAAAAGGGCCACGGCGGGCGACGACGGGGGGTAGCCCACTATATGGTCGCGGGCGCGGGCGGTGGCATCGAGGTCCTGGCCGGCGAAGACCGTGGTGAGGCTCTGCGGTCGCTTGGCGCCCTGGAGAGAAAAGTAGACGCCGGGGCGCATCATCGCTGCCGCACACCCGCACACGGAGTTGATGGCCAGCAGCGTGGTTTGACCGTCGGGCGCCAGTGCATCATCGACGTCCTGGGCGGTGTGGAGTTCCTGGAAACCGATGCGCACCAAGTCCTGTCGCATCGGAGCGACCATCATCTCGGGATAAGGCATGTCGTCTGGTTGGGGAAGGGACTTCGCACACCACTACCGGTCGGCGCGACGGCTGTTCCCTCCGGACGCTCGACGCCTCCGCGCACCTCAACGCGCCTGAGCTTGCTCCGTGCGTCGGATTTCGAGAAGTTCAAGGCGTTGCGCGGCCAGCGAACGCGCCGCAGGGCCGAGCCGGGGACGGAGGAGCGCGTGATTTCGGAGAGTCGCCATGAAGTTGACGAGAGGCAGGTTTCTGGGAACGACCGCCGGCGCGGTAGGCGCCGGATTCCTTACGGGATGCGAAGGCGGGTCGAGTTTCGGGACCCGAGCCGGTGTCTCAGCGGACGTCGCCGACATGATCGTGCACGGGCGCATCGTCCACACCATGGACGAGGCCCATCCGATTGCGGAATCGCTTGCCGTGAAAGACGGCCGCTTCATGGCGGTGGGCTCGCGGGCCGACATCGAAGCTCTGCGAGGGGAAGGCACCCTGGTCTTCGACCACGAGGACGCCGTCATCGCTCCCGGGTTCGTCGACGCCCACACGCATCCGGCGGGAGCGGGCGTCAGGGAACTCAAGGACGTGAACGTCGATGTGCGCTCGGTCGCCGAGATCAAGGAGCGCATGGCGGCGCGTGCGCGCACGACGCCTCAAGGCGAGTGGATCCGGGGCTTCAAGTACGACGACACCAAGCTCGCCGAGGGGCGGCCCCTCAACCGGCGCGACCTCGACGAGGCCGTCCCCGACCATCCTGCGGTCGTGGGGCATCGCGGCGGGCACACCAGCGTCTACAACTCGCACGCGTTCGCGCTGGCGGAGGTGACGGTGGAAACCCCCGATCCGCCGGGTGGAAAGTTCTACCGCGAGGACGGCGAGCTCACCGGCCTGGTTGCGGAGCGAGCCAACTACGTCATCTCGCGGCTGATCCCGAACGTTCACACCGATGACGACCGTAGGGCGGGAGTCAAGCTGATCACGGAGCTGATGGCGCAGGCGGGCCTGACCTCCTTCCACGACGCCGGGACCTCGGCCAACAGCGTGAAGGCCTACGGCGCGGCCTACCGGAACGAGGAGCTCAGTTGCCGCGTCTACATGATGATGCGAGGCCCCTACGAAGACCTGCGCCGCGCCGGGGTGTCGACCGGCTTCGGAGACGAATGGCTGCGGGTGGGCGGCGTCAAGTACGGTGCCGACGGTTCGGCGTCGGAGCGGACCATGCGCATGAGCACCCCCTACGTGGGACGACCCGACGACTACGGCATCCTCACCATGACCCGCGAGGCTGTCCGCGATGCCGTCGAGGTCGCCCACCGGGCAGGGTGGCAGGTCGGCATCCACGCCAACGGCGATGTCGCCATCGGAATGGTGCTGGACGCATACGAACGAGTCCAGGAGCTCTGGCCGCGACCGGACGCCAGGCATCGGATCGAGCACTGTTCCCTGGTCAACCCCGATCTGCTCGCACGGATCAAGGCCGCCGGCGCGGTGCCCACTCCCTTCTACACCTACGCCCACTACCACGGCAACAAGTGGGTCGAGTACGGCCCCGAGAAGATGGAGTGGATGTTCGCCCACCGCTCTTTCCTCGACTACGACATTCCGGTCGCGCCCGCGTCCGACTACACGCCCGGCCCCTACGAGCCCCTCATGGCGATCCAGAGCATGGTCACTCGGAAGGACTTCGAGGGTCGAGTCTGGGGTCCGAGCCAGCGCATCACCGTCGCCGAGGCGATGCGCATCTGTACGATGGGCGGGGCCTACGCTTCCTTCGAGGAGGAGATGAAGGGTTCGGTCACGCCTGGCAAGCTAGCCGACTTCGTGGTGCTCGAAGCCGATCCGCACGACGCCGATCCGGACTCGATTAAGGAGATCCCGGTTCTACGCACGGTGGCGGGAGGAAGGGTGACTTGGGAGAGTTAGGCGAGCTCCCGAATTCGCCGGAGAGCCGGCATGCGCCTCCACCTTCGGCGGCAGAGGCGCCTGCGCCACAGACCGATCTCAAGCGGATTCTCCTCACGAGAGATCCGGGGCAGGTCAGAATTAGCGATTGGACACGCGACATCGGCCGCCGGCTTCTCGAGGCGTCCCGGTTCGCCACCGAACCCGACTTCACGCGCCTTCATGCCGAAGACATCGAATTCCTGTTCCGTGCATACGATGCGCGCTTCCTCGACGGAAAGTGCGGAACTCTGCTCGGGCCGGACGGCGTGGGATTCCGCCTTTCCACAAGGATGTCGCGCGCGGGCGGGAAAACCACCCGGTATCGCCGCCCGGACGGGACGACCCGCTTTGAGATTGCAGTCGCCGCATCCGTCCTCTTCGACGGCTTTCGGGCGGGCGACCCGGAGGTCACCGTCGGCGGGCTGCCTTGCCGCCACCGGCTGGAGGCGCTCCAGCGACTCTTCGAACACGAGCTTGTCCATCTCGCCGAATGGCTGTGCTGGGACGAGAGCCGCTGCAGCCGCGAACGCTTCCAGGGGATCGCCCAACGGCTCTTCGCGCACAGGGCGCATACGCACCAGCTCGTGACCCGCCGCGCTCGGGCGGCGAAGCTGGGAATCGGGGTCGGAGCTCAGGTGCGGTTCAGTTACCGGGGAGAGCGCCTTGAAGGCCGGGTCAACCGGATCACGAAGCGGGCCACTGTCCTGGTCGAAAACCCAAAAGGCGAGCTCTGGTCGGACGGACGCCGGTACCTTCGGTTTTACGTGCCGCTGGGAGAGCTTCAATCCGTGTTCGAGTCGGCGCACCTTTCCGCTTAGCGCCGTTCCGTCTTAACTTTGGACGCGCTTCCGCCGAGCTGGCGCGACGCTGCTCCTGATGACCCGGAAACCTCCACTGCAAACCGCGCAAGGAGCTAAACCATGGCGACCCGTCGTCCTCGTGACTTTCATCCCATCTCGTCCGTCCCCATCGCCCTTCTCACTGGACTCGCGCTCGCGTGGGCGACGCCCGACCTACAAGCACAGAGCGGAACGGTGGAGGGAAGCGTTCGCGACGCCGCGACCGGAGCTCCTCTGGCCGGAGCTCAGGTGTCGATCGAAGCCCTGAGCAGAGGCATCGTGACCGACGTGGGCGGTCACTACGAGATATCCGGGATCCCTGCGGGTCCTCATCAGATCACCATCACGCTTCTCGGTTATTCCAGAGCGATCCGCGAGGTGGAAGTACCGAACGGCGCTAGCGTCCATCTCGACGCGGAGCTCTTCGGCACCGCAATTCTGCTGGAAGGCATAGTCGCGGTGGGCAGCCGTTCTCGGCCCCGGACCGTCGTCGAATCGGCGGTTCCCATCGACGCGATCCCGGCGCGAGACTTCATCGAGCAGGGCGACACCGACCTGAGCGACCTGCTGCGCACCGTGGTTCCATCCTTCAACGTGAATCCCCAGGCACCCGGCGATGCCGCCCGCCTCGTGCGTCCCGCGAGCCTGCGCGGCCTCGCACCCGATCATACGCTAGTACTCGTCAACGGCAAGCGGCGGCACCGGGCGTCGGTCATCACCTGGATCGGAAACGGCTTCGCCGACGGGGCCCAGGGCCCGGACATCTCGGTCATTCCGTCGATAGCGGTGCGGCAGGCCGAGGTGCTTCGGGACGGCGCCTCCGCGCAGTACGGCTCGGACGCCATCGCCGGGGTCATAAACGTGGCCCTGAAGGATGCCCGCTCCGGCGGCTCGGTAGAGCTCCGTTCCGGACGCTTCCTGGATGGTGGCGGTGACGGCTACACGCTGGCCGGAAACGTCGGGCTTCCCCTGGGCGAGACCGGCTTCGCGAACCTAAGCGCCGAGTTCGGGGCCTCCAATCCCACCGACCGCAGCATCCAGCGCGACGACGCGGCGGCCCTGATCGCGGCAGGCAACGCGAATGTGCGCGATCCGGCTCAAATCTGGGGATCGTACGCGGTCGATGACGACCTGAAGCTCTGGGGCAATTTCGGCGGCTTCGTCGCCGACGGCGTCCAGATCTACGGTCACGCAGGCTATGCAAGCGAAACCGTCGAGGGCGGCTTCTTCTTCCGCAACCCCAACACCCGGGAGGGCGTGTTCAGCATCGACGGGGGCGAAACCCTGCTGGTTGGAGACATGCTCGACGCACAGGACGGCGTGCTCGACGGCTCGGCGGCATGTCCGACGGTCGCCATCACCAACTCGGTGCCCGACCCGACGGCTCTCTCGCAGGTGCTCGCCGACCCCAACTGCTTCACCTTCCAGGAGCTCTTTCCCGGAGGGTTCACGCCTCAGTACGGAGGCGACACCCAGGACGCTTCCATCCTGGCGGGAGTGCGAGGTCACTTTCACGGCGGTCCGCAGTGGGACTTCAGCCTAGGCCTGGGCCGGCACTCCGTGGACTTCTTCATCAGCGAGACGGTGAACGCCTCCCTCGGGCCGGAGTCACCCACCACCTTCGATCCCGGTCTCTATCTGCAGCGCGAACTCAACGCCAACCTCGACCTGAGCTACGCCGTGAACGACCGCCTCAACGTCGCGGGCGGGGCGGAGTATCGCGACGAGTACTTTGAGATCGGGATCGGCGAGGAGAGCTCATGGGCCTTAGGTCCGCTCGCACCGCAAGGCTTCAGCTCAGGCTCGAACGGCTTCCCGGGCTTCAGCGACATAGCGGCGGGAGGCTGGCATCGCCAGAACTGGGCCGGCTACGCCGACATGGAGCTTCAAGGCGAGGATGGAGGTTGGAGCACGGGCACCGCGCTGCGGATCGAAGACTTCGAGGACTTCGGGACGACTCTGAACGGCAAACTCGCGGGCCGGATCTCCATAGTCGAGCAACTTGCCGTTCGCGCCAGTGCGAGCACCGGGTTTCGGGCACCCACTCCGGGGCAGCAAAACGCCTTCAACGTATCGACCCAGTGGAACCCGGATTTGCGCGAGCTCGTGAACAACGGAACGATTCCGTCGACCTCGAGGGTGGCTGAGCTCAAGGGAGGCAAGCCGCTCGACTCCGAGAATTCAGCTAGCGCGAGCGTCGGGCTCGTGATGAACACCGGCGGATTCACACTATCGCTCGACGGCTTTCGGGTCGACGTCACAGATCGGCTCGCGCTGAGTCAGGAATTCGAGCTCAGCCCTGAGGAGGCGGAGCGTCTCATCTCCGAGGGCATAACCAGTGCGCGGAATCTGGTCAATTTTCGATTCTTCGCGAACGACTTCGACACCCGCACGCAAGGATTCGACCTGGTGGCCTCCCTGGTCGCGGGCCGAGACAGCCCCGAATCCGGGACCGAACTCAGTCTGGCCCTCAATTACACGGACACCGAGGTGACCGATTTCAACCCCGAGATCGTCAACGAGCTGCGCATCATGCAGCTCCAAGACGCGCTCCCGTCCACGCGCTGGACCGCCTCGGTGCGGCGGGACTGGCGTTCGCTCTCGGCCCGGGCCCGAGCAAGTTACTATGCGGGCTGGTTCGACTCTCGCGACGGCCGGAGCTACCCCGGAGCCCACCTCGTCGACCTCGAGCTACGTTACCGCGTGGACGAGCGGACCGCCGTCACCGTCGGCGCCGACAACGCCCTGAACCTCTATCCCCAACGGAACCCCAACGCGAGAATCGCCGGCAACCTCTACAGCCCGAACTCGCCGTTCGGGTCGAACGGAGGCTACGTCTACGCCAAGGCGGCAATCGCCCTGGGTGGGGCGGGTTAACGGCACCCATCTTGCCGAATCGGCGATTCGGGTTGAGCTTCAAGTGTGTACTCTTCCAAGAAGATCGTTCGGATTCAGGTCAACGGCGACCGGGCAGAGGTCGCCGTACCCGAGCACTTCACCCTTCTCGAGACGCTCCGCTACGGACTGTCCCTGACCGGGTCCAAGCAGGGTTGCGACAAGGGAGACTGCGGGGCGTGCACGGTGCTGGTGGACGGCATGCCCACCCTCGCCTGCCTTACGCCGGTATGGGAAGTCGAAGGCAGACGGGTCGTCACCGTCGAAGGTCTGGCCTCGCCGGAGGCGCCGAGTCCGCTCCAGGACGCATTCGACCTGGAAGGCGCCGCTCAGTGCGGATTCTGTACGCCTGGCATCCTCTGTTCGGCCCAGGCGCTGCTCGACCGGAACCCGTCGCCCTCGCTAGTCGAGATCAGGGAGGCCCTCTCCGGCAATCTCTGCCGATGCACCGGCTATACGAAGATCTACGCGGCCGTCGAGCGCGCCGGAAGGATGACGAGAACGGCATGCGGTGAGACAGATGGAGCCGAACGCGAAACCGGGAGAGATCGCCAGGCCGGAAACCGCCGATGAAGAGCCTGCGGCATTCCGTGATCGGATCCCGCCAGCGCCGGGTGGAAGGGCTCGACAAGTCTAGCGGCCGAGCCCTCTACACCGACGACATCGCGCTTCCCGGAATGCTCCACGGGAAGATCCTGCGGAGTCCGCATCCGCACGCGCGCATCCTCTCGATAGACACCTCCAAGGCTCGTTCGCTCGCGGGCGTGCGCGGTGTGGTCACCGGTGCGGACATGCCGGTGCGGTACGGCATCATCCCTTGGACACCTGACGAGTATCCGCTCGCTCTCGATCGGGTTCGCTACGTGGGGGACGGCGTGGCGGCTGTGGCGGCGGTCGACGAAGACACCGCGATCGCGGCCTTGCGTCTGATCGACGTCGAATACGAGGAGCTGCCCAGCTTTCTGGATGCGTACGACTCGGCCGACGCCGACGGGTCCGCACCCTACATCCACGAGCCGCGCAAGCCGGGCGGGAACGGCAACGTCACCAAGCGCGTGCAGCTCGCCTTCGGCGAGGTGGACTCCGCCATGGTCGGCTCGGATGTGGTCGTGGAGGGCGAGTACTTCTTCGAGGGCACCACCCACGCGCCCATCGAGCCTCACTGCGCCATCGGAAGGTGGGAGCCGGACGGAACGCCCACCGGCGTTTCGCCGCACAGCGAGTCGCCGAGCGCTTCGGCCGGCGGGACCGGAGGCCGTCTCACCGTCTGGTCGGCCACCCAGGTGCCGCACTACTTGCACCGCGAACTTGGCAGGGTGCTCGGTCTCGATCAGGCGAGAGTCAGGGTCCTGCAGCCCATGGTCGGCGGGGCCTTCGGCGGCAAGAGCGAGCCCTTCGATCTGGAATTCTGCGTCGCGAAGCTGGCGATGATCACCGGCAGACCGGTCAAGATCCTCTACACCCGCGAGGAGGTGTTCTACGCGCATCGCGGGCGCCATCCCTTCCACATGAAGTATCGCACGGGCGCCGACTCCGACGGACATCTGGCCGCGGTGGACGCAGAAATACTCCTGGACGGCGGGGCCTACGCATCGTTCGGACTGGTCACCACCTACTACTCCGGCCAGTTGCTGTGCGCGCCTTACGCTATGCCGGCATACCGCTTCGACTCCACCAGGGTTTACACGAACAAGCCGGCGTGCGGCCCGAAGCGCGGCCACGGTTCGGTGCAGCCTCGTTTCGCGTTCGAGGTTCAGCTCGACAAGCTTGCCGAGCGGTGCTCGCTCGACCCGTTCGAATTGCGAAGGCGCAACCTCCTCGCGGATGGAGAGAGGACTCTCAACGAACTGCGCGTGACCTCCAACGGCTTTGGAACATGTCTGGACGCCGTGGAACGCGCGAGCGACTGGAGGCGCAAGTTCCGGAGACTTCCTTTCGGACGCGGCGTGGGCGTGGCCGGCTCCACCTACATATCGGGGACCAACTATCCGATCTACCCGAACGAGATGCCCCAGTCCGCGATTCAGATGCAGATCGACCGGTCGGGGCGGGTGGCGGTCTTCAGCGGCGCGAGCGAGATCGGGCAGGGATGCGATTCGATGGTCGCCTACGTCGCCGCCGAGGAGCTGGGCGTTCCGCTGGACTACGTCAGAGTGATGAGGGGCGACACGGACTTCACGCCGGTGGATCTGGGGGCCTACTCCAGCAGGGTCACCTTCATGCTCGGAAACGCCGCCATCGACGCCGCTCGCAAGCTGAAGCGGCTGGTGCGGAAGGCAGTCGCCGAGCACTGGAGCCGGGGCCACGCGGGTACCCGTGACGAGGACGCGGCCCACGCGGGCAACGGAAGCCGGGCGAACGGGGCGGGGCCCGAGAGTGCACCGCCGGTCTCGGCGCGGCAGGTGCTTCTCGCAGGTGGACGCGCCATGTACGCGCCCGACACCTCGGTGAGCATGCACATCCGGGAAGCTTTCGAACTCGCGGAGGCGCGCTTCGGGACGCTGACGGCGAGCGGCTGGTACAACACGCCGAAGGACGTTCACGGCAGCTATCGCGGAGCCACGATCGGCGCCTCGCCGGCGTACTCCTTCACCGCCCACGTCGCCGAGGTGGATGTCGATGTCGAGTCCGGATACGTGGACGTGCGCCGTATCTGGATCGCGCACGATTGCGGACGAGCTCTGAACCCGGTCCTGGTCGAGGGGCAGATGGAGGGTTCCGCCTACATGGGATTCGCCGAGGCCCTGATGGAGGAGCACCTTTTCAGGGATTCCTCCGAAGGAAGGGCCGGACTGCTCACGGCCCCCTCTCTACTCGACTATCGCATACCCACAAGCCTCGACACGCCCGAACTCCGTTCCCTGATCGTCGAGTCGATCGACCCCGAAGGCCCGTACGGCGCCAAGGAAGCCGGCGAAGGCCCGCTCCACCCGTCGATTCCGGCCATCGCCAACGCCATATACGATGCTATCGGCGTGCGCTTGGACCGTCTGCCCTTCACCCCGCCGAAGGTCTGGCGGGCGATCGCCTGTGCGGAGGAGCTCGGGACGCTGGGCAAACCCCGGCCGCCGCACCGAGCGGGCGGGCGAGAATCGATTCCAGCAAACGCGCGCACCTCGTCTTGCCGGCAGTTTGCGCCCCGCCCTCAAGGGCGAACGGAGGGCACGGACGGATGCTGAGGCTTCCTCGGTACCGCTATCACCGACCGACGGCTTTGGAGGAGGCGCAAGACGCCTACCTCATCCACGGACCGAAAGCCATGTTCATCAGCGGCGGCACGGACCTCATTCCCAACCTGAAGCACCGTCTGTTCGAGCCCGAACACCTGATCTCGTTGCGGGGCGTCGCTTCGCTGAAGGGAATCTCGCGGTTGGGCGACGTCTTGCGCATCGGGGCGACCGAGACTCTCACCGCCACGGCGGCCCATCCCTTGGTGCAGAGGCTCTTCCCCGCGCTTTCCGAGGCAGCGGGAGCGGTGGCCGGTCCGCAGCTTCGCAACTCCGGTACGATAGGCGGCAACGTCTGTCTCGAAACCCGCTGCACCTATTACAACCAGACCGAATTCTGGCGGAACGC
Source organism: Gemmatimonadota bacterium (assembly GCA_021295815.1). Classification (NCBI taxonomy): domain Bacteria; kingdom Pseudomonadati; phylum Gemmatimonadota; species Gemmatimonadota bacterium. The sequence continues at coordinate 60,974 of JAGWBQ010000016.1, forward strand.
CCTCGGCTACTGTCTGAAGAAGGACGGCGACGCCTGCCACGTCACGAGGGTCGGACGCAAGTGCGTGGCAGCGCATTCGGCCGACACTCCCCCGGTGCTCGCCTGCCTGGACGCCTCGGTGGAGATCGCCGATCGCTCCGGAACCAGGGTCGTGCCGGTCACCGAATTTTTCGTCGCCGACGGCATCGCCAACACCGTGCGAGGACCCCACGACCTGGTGGTCTCGGTGCACATTCCTCTGAGGTCGGCGAGTCTGCGCCAAGGGTACGCCAAGCTGCGGCAGCGTCGCTCCATCGACTTTCCGCTGCTCACGGTCGCGGTCTCGGCCGAGATGACCGAGGACGGCGCAGACGGCGGAAGGGTGAAGAAGGTAACCGGGGTGGTCACCGCTATGGGCTCCCGTCCGCGCCTGCTCACCGGCTGGAACCGGATCGCCCGAGGAAACGGACTGACCGACGAGGTGATCGACGCGCTGGCCGAGCGCGCCCACCGCCAGTGCCACCCCCTGACGAACATCGCCGTCGATGTCGACTGGCGACGCGCCATGGTCCCCGTCTTCACGAGACGGGCCTTGGAGGCGGCCAAGGGTCGGCCGCCCCGCAGTGCTTAGAACCCTGTGGACAACCTCGCACGAGCGACGAAGCGGCGTTTGCCCACGGGCTCTTAGCCCTCGCCCTCTTCGGGCAGCAACACCACCTTCACGAACTGGTCTTCGCGCAGATACTTGACGGCGGCGGCGCGCACCTCCTCGGCGGTCCAGCTCTCGATAAAGCCGTACGACGGGATGTCGCGTATGTCGAACCCCCGGCTCTCGTAGGTCAGAAGCTGGCTTCGCCAGTACCCGTTCCGTCGCAGGTTGGTCTCCTTGTCGCGTCTCTGGGTTTCCCGCACCTTGGCCACCGTCTCGGCGTCCGGACCTTCCCGCCTGATGCGCTCGATCTCCTCGAAGACCACCGCGCTCAGCTCCTCGGCCCGCTCGGGATCCGAACCGTACTGGATATTGACCGCGTACTCCTCGTCCGGTCGAATACTGAGCGACGAGCTGACGCTCACGCCATAGGTGCCTCCAAGGTCTTCACGCAACAGCTCGCGCAAGCGGATATCGAGCACTGACGCCAGGTTGCTCAACGTGAGCTCTTCCTTGCGCGAGTACTCGCCGTCACCTGTGAAGACGATCATCGTCTGGCTCTGCGGCTCCAACCCTTTGTACACCACCTTCTCGATCACCCCTTGAGGCGGGTCGATGCCGTGGTCCACCCAGGTCTCCTCACGGCCGAGGTCAGGCAGTGCGCCCAGGTAGGTCTCGACCAGCGGTCGCATCTCTGCCGTCGAGAAGCTTCCCACGAAGTAGAAGGTGAAGTCGGAGGCGTCGGCGAACCTTTCCCGGTAGAAATCCATGGCCACATCGAGGTCCGCGTCCGCCATCGCTCCGAGCATCGTCCCAAGGGAGGGCGCGCGCGGATGGCCCTGAGCCAGGACGTTTGCGAGGGTGTCCAGCATGACCATCTGAGGCGTCAACGCCATATTCATCATCATGGCCATCTGCGCCTTGAGCGCGTCGAACGCGGTCTCGTCCCTGCGAGGCTCGGTGAAGCCCAGATAGATGAGCTGGAAGGCGGTCTCGAGGTCCTGCGGCGACGCCGTGCCGCTGACGCCCTCGGTAAGCCCTCCGATGCTCATGGCCACGTTCGCCTGCTTGTCGGCCAGCATTCGGTTGAGGGAGATCCGGTCGAACTCCCCGGCTCCTCCGCTGCTCACCGCCTGGTCCGCAACCGTGGCGCTGACGAAATCTTCGTCGGTCGAGAGCGACACCCCGCCGGGGCTCGTAGCGGAGAAGACCACCTGATCTTCACGGAAATCGGTAGGCTTGAGGACGACGCGAACGCCGTTTTCGAGCTCCCAGACCGTCACTCCGACCTCCTCGATCACCTCCTCCGAGACGACCGCAGAGCCTGCAGGGACTACGGGGAGAAGCTCGGACGAGAGCTCTTCCGCCACGTAGGGTGCGATATCCTTTTGGGCCACCGCCGCGAAGACGGCGTTCACGGCTTCCTCGTCCGGGGTGTCGAGCCCCTCCTTTTCGGGTCCGGCGACCGTGATCACGCGCCCCGCCTCGCTCAGCCAATCCTGCGCGAACGTGTTCGTCTCCTCCAGGTCGATGCCGGGGAGAAACTCTTCCACCATCGCCACCTCGGTCTCGACCGTCGGGTAGGTTCCGCCTTGGAGGAAGACGTTGACGTAGCGACCGGCGAGCGCGGCCGAACTCCGGTTGTCGGCTTCCGCGAGGGTGGCCTCCCAGCGTCTGGCCAAGGACGCCTTCTCGCGCTCGAGCTCGGGAGCGGTGAAGCCGTGGCGCGCCGCTCCCTCCACCTTGGTCAGCAAGGCATCGAGTCCGCGCTCGATCCCGTCTTCCGGTACGATCGCGCTGAACTGCGACGCGTCCACCCCTCGGACGAAGGAGCCGCGAGAGACGCCGCCGCCCAGGATGGGTGGTTCGGCCTCGAGAGTGAGCTCCTCTATCCGTTCGTTGAGCATCGCCGAGTAGAGGGAACGCACCAGACCCTGCCTGAAGGCGCCCACGGTACCACGCTCCTGCGGCGGCTGCTTGAAGAGAACGGACACCTGGGTGAACGCCACCTCGGGATCGGTGGAGACGATTGTGAGCGGGTCGTGGTCGATGGGAACCGTCGCCTCCTCGCGTGGCCGCGGATTCTCTGGGCCCCGGAGACCGGCAAAGCTCTCCCTGATCATTCCCTCGATCTCCGCGCCGTCGAAATCGCCCACGGCCACCACCGCCATGAGGTCGGGGCGGTACCAGTCCCGGTAGAAGCGAAGCAAGGTCTCGGTCGGCGCGGAGCTGACCACGTCGGGACTTCCGATGGGCAGGCGATTCGCGTACCGCGACTCGTGGAAGATGACTGGCACCTGCTCGTCCGACACCCGCGCGTTCCCGCCGCGTCTTCCTCGCCACTCCTCCACGACTACCCCGCGCTCCTTGTCCACCTCCTCGGGAAGGAAGGTCAGGCCGCTCGCCCAATCCACCAGGATTCTCATGGCTGTGGCCATCACCTCGGGGTCGTCCATGGGCACGCGCAGCATGTAGACGGTCTCGTCGAAGCTCGTATAGGCGTTGATGTGGGGACCGAACTGCATCCCGATCGACTCCAGGTAGTCGACCAGCGCCTGCTTCTCGAAGTTGCGGGTGCCGTTGAAGGCCATGTGCTCGACGAAGTGCGCGAGACCCAACTGGTCGTCGTCCTCCAGGATCGAGCCGGCGTTCACGACCAGGCGCAGCTCAGCGCGGTTCTCGGGTTCGTCGTTCTCGCGGACGAAATAGGTGAGGCCGTTGTCGAGGGCTCCGGTCAGGACGGCGGGGTCGTTGGGGATGAGCTCGCCGAGCTCCTGGCTTCGGACGGTGCGCCCGGCGGCCTTGTCGGGAGCCGCAAGCAGTACGGCTGCGCCAACGACAAGATGGGCAGCGAGGAGCGTGGTCGCGCTTCGTCGTACATGGGTTCCGTTCATTCCGGTGTCTCTCCTTGGTGATATGGTTCCCCTTAACCTAACCGGCTAGGCATCGGTTCGGATTCCGGTTTGCCGGCACCGCTGACCATGAGACGGCCGAGCTCACCGCGTCCGACCTCGCTCCCCGAAGTCGGCACCAACCTGCCCCGTACCATGGCGAAGGCGCGGTGCGAGAGGGCGGCCGCCTCGTCGAGGTCGGTCGTGATCAGAAGGACGCCCGGCGGAACAACCCCACGAACCAAGCGTTCGAGCGTGCGGTGGACGAAGGCGGTCGAGCGGAAATCCAGCCCTCGGGTCGGGTTGGCGGCGACGATCAGGTCAACCTCTCTGCCCAGCTCGCGGGCCGCCAGGAGCCTCTGCTGATTGCCGCCCGAAAGCGAACCTGCCGCAGAGCGTTCGTTTTCCGTCTGCACGCCGAACTCTCTTATCAACGACCGGGTCTCGTCCCTCAGCTCGCCCCACCTGAGCACGGCGCCCGCGACGCTCTGCCGATGAAGAGCGATGTTCTCGACGAGATCGAGTCCTGCGGCGATCCCCTCGCGACTCCGGTCTTGCGGTATGTAGCCTACCTCGGCGGGCAAGGCCAGCTCCCCCGAGTCGGGTGCCAACCTGCCGGCCATCACCTGCGCCAGCTCCCGCTGACCGTTCCCCTCGACTCCCACCACACCCACGATCTCACCACGTCCGATTTCGAGCGAAACGCCGTTCAGGGCCTGCTCGCCCGTCCGGCCTCGCACCGAGACCGAGCGGCAGGAAGCGACCGCGGGCAGGGACGCCGCGCGTGAGGACACCCCGGTGCCCGACACCTGTTCGGAAGCGGCGCTTCCAAACGCGGCGGGCGGCACCTCGGGCGTGTGATCATCGGTCGCGACTCGGGCTACTGGTTCGATCCCCGCCGCGACACCGGTTTCGCCGAGATGTCCCACCATGGCGTCCGCCAGTTCGGCGCGACCGACCCGGCCCGGCACGTCTGCCGAGGGGGCCGTCTCCAGCACCGTTCGCCCATGCCTGAGGACGGTGAAGCGATCGGCGACGGCCATGACCTCGTCGAGCTTGTGAGCGACGAGGGCGATGGCGAGCCCGTTGCCGGCCAGTTTGCGGAGCAGCGCGAAGAGAGACCGGATTTCCGTCGGAACCAGCACTGCGGTGGGTTCGTCGAGAATCAGGATGCGGGGATGGGCTATGAGGGCCTTGAGGATCTCGGTGCGCTGCCGATCTCCTATGCTCAGGTCCTCGACTCGGCTGGAGAGGGGCAATCTCCACTCGGTCAGTTGCATGAGCTCGCGGACCCTAGCCGTCACCTGCGAGATCGGGAGCCGCAGGCTGGGCAGGGGACTCGCCAGCGCGAAGTTGTCGATCAGCGTCATGCGCTCTACCAGGCGGAAATTCTGGTGCACGAAGCCGATCCCTCGCTTCCGCGCCTCCACCGGGGACCTCGGTCGACCACGAATCCCGTCCACCTCGACCTCGCCCGCATCCGGGGCGACCATGCCGCCGAGCACACCAAGCAGGGTGCTCTTGCCGGCCCCGTTCTCGCCCAGTACACCGTGCACCGATCCCGTTTCCAGATGGAGACAGGCTCCATCCAGGGCCCGGACGCTGCCGAAACTGCAGCTGACCCCGATCAGCCGCGCGGCGGCCCGCGGTCGGTCGGCCACAGCGGCGGAGTTCAGGAAGAGCCCTCCTCGTCCTCACCATCCTCGATAACGTCCCCGATGCCTTCGACGTACCTTATGGCAGGTACCTCGAGCTCACCGGCGATGATCGACCTTCTCGCCTCCCGGACGGCCTGTTCGGCTGCGTCGGGTATCACGTCGAGAGCGGGATTGGCGACGAAGTCTATTAGGCCGTTGGCGATTCCGGCGGTGAACACGAGCGGCGGCGGGTCGGCCAAGGAACCGCCGTCGGGTAGCGATTCGATTTCGCGATCGTGGATCATCTTCGCCGCCCGGAGAAAGACGCCCGGGGCGGAGATCACCGCGCTGCCTACGATGACGTCCGGGGCGACGTCGTTCTGGTCGCGATTCATCCCCAGTGCCCAGATCTCGCGCCCCGCCGCTCGGGCTTCGCGCACCGCCTGGAAGACACCGAACGACGCGGCGTCCACGTTGTGAATCACCACGTCGGCCCCTTGGGAAAGCTGCGCCACGGCAGCCTCCTTGGCCGCAGCCACGTCGTCCCAGTTGCCGGTGAAGGACTCCAGGATTCTGATGTCGGGGCTGGAGCGCCGGGCTCCGGCCTCGAAGGCGCGAAAGGTCCCTTGTACGGGCGGGATCTCGACCCCCCCGACCATGCCGACGGTGCCGGAAACCGAGAGCGCGCCGGCCACGATCCCGGCCAGGTAAGCTCCTTCGTTCAGGCCGAAGACGATTGGGACCAGGTTCCGCGCCACCCGTCCGCCTCCGCTCACCACGAATGTGGTCTGAGGGAAGCTCTCGGCTGCCCGGAGCGCCGCATCCTGAAACTCGAATCCGTGAGCGAACACGATGTCGAAACCCTGGCTGCCGTAGGCGAGAAACGCTTCGTCGTACTCGGACGGCGCCCGGGTCTGCTGGTGGCTGATCTCGGCACCGAGCGAGTCCTGCAGCATGAGCAGGCCTTCGTAGGCGCCGGCGTTCCATCCGGCGTCGCTCACCGGGCCTGCCGTGAGCAGAGCGACCCGAAAGCCCCCGGCCTCATCGCTCCGACCGGTCGGTCCATCCGCGGCCGTACAGGCCAACGTGAACAAGATGACGGGCACGGCGGCGGCTCGTGAACGAACCGATGAGATGAGCGGACGACGCGCTGAAGGGATCATGTTCGGAGATCGCTCGAAGTGAAAGGATGGAAGCTGCAGGTCTACCCCCCGACGTCACGGAGTGCCCGGCCATATGCGTCTTCGACGCACGGGCCGGGTCTCGCGATCGCCCCCGCCGTGGGTTAGATTTTGCGGACGCCTCGCGTCACTAATACCCCCCGTCCCTTCAACAGGAATCCCTCATGGAAGGTCGGACCCGCGGACAATGGAGCTCCAGCGCCGGTCTCGTGCTCGCAGCCACCGGGAGCGCCATCGGGCTGGGCAACCTCTGGAAGTTCCCGTACATAACGTGGGAGAACGGCGGAGGAAGCTTCGTTCTCGTCTACCTCGCATGCATCCTGGCGGTAGGACTGCCGGTGATGCTCGCCGAGCTCCTCATCGGCCGGCGCTACCAGACCAGCGCCGTCGGGGCTCTCAAGAAGGCGGCCGGACCGGCGTGGGGGCTTCTCGGGGCCTGGGGAGTGCTGGCGGCCTTCGTTCTCCTCAGCTACTACACGGTCATCGCGGGTTGGTCCCTCTTCTACTTCGTGAAGTCGGCCGGCTGGTCGATCGCCGGTTATCCCGGCGAAGGGACGGCGACCGGCCTTTTCAACGAGCAAGCACTGAACCTTCCTCTCCAGCTCGCGCTCTCCCTGGGTTTCAGCGTGGCTACGGTCGCGGTGGTCTACTTCGGGGTCACTAAGGGGATCGAGCGGGTCGCGCGCATATTTCTGCCGGTGCTCATGGGCATTCTCGTGCTCATGCTCATCAGCGCCCTGCAGATGGACGGGGCCGGCGAGGCGCTCGCTTTCATCTTCCGACCCGGGCCTATTGAAACCGGTGCCGTTCTGGAAGCGGTCGGACACTCGTTCTTCACGCTCTCCCTGGGCATGGGTGCGATGATCACGTACGGTTCCTACATCTCGAAGAAGGAATCGGCGGTCTCGGCATCGGGCGCTATCGTCCTGCTCGACACCCTGATCGCCCTCTTCGCCACCGTCATCATGTTCTCGGTGATTTTCTCCGTGGCCGGGCTGCGCGACGAGGTCGGAGCCTCTTCGGTGGGCATGCTCTTCATCTCCTTGCCCGAGATCTTCTTCACCCAAGTGCCTTTCGGACGATTCCTAGGCCCGCTCTTCTACGTTCTCGTGGCACTCGCCGCGCTCACATCCACCATCTCGCTGCTCGAGGTCGTAACCGCATTCCTCATCGACGAGCGCAAGGTGGCAAGACCCAAGGCGACCGTCGGCGCCGGCCTGGCCATTTTCGTCTTCAGCGGAATCGCAGTCTTCTCTCTCCCCGGGCTCCTCGGCGAGGAGGTCGAAGGACCTCTCTCCGGCGTCGCCGGCTTCTTTTCCAGCATCAAGGTGCCGTTTTTCGGCGGGCCCGAGGACAAGGTAGGCTGGTTCGCTAACGCCGACCACTTCGTCTCGAACTGGATGCTCCCGTTAGGAGGCTTGCTGATCGCCGTGGTTGCAGGTTGGATCATGGCCCGCAAGGACACCGCCGCCGAGCTGATGGACGGCACGGAACCCCAGTGGTTCAGGTACAGGGTCTGGCGGATCTTCATCCGCTTCGTCGCTCCTGCGGCGATCCTGGCGATCATCATTGCCGTCATCTCCGGACAGGACTTCAGCTAACGGTCGAGACTCAGACACGCAGCGCTCGGGGTCGGGCTCCCACGCGAGGGCGCGGTCGGGGCACCCTTCAGGGCCCTCTGGTTCGTCCGGCGGCCTTCGCCGCATTGGCTGCGGCGGCGGTCGGAGCGCTCGTGGTCCTTTTGGCTGCGGGCGGTTTCGACCCGTATGCCGCCGGGCGGGCGCTGGTCAGCGGGTCGGTCGGGAGCCCCGCCGCCTTCTCGGTCACGGCTACCCGCACGGTGCCGCTCGCCCTCGCGGGACTTGGGGTCGCGCTCGCCTTCCGTGCGGGGGTTTGGAACATCGGAGCCGAGGGCCAGATCTACGTGGGGGCGACCGCAGGAGTCTGGATCGGCCTCCTCTGGGCCGGCCCCGCAAGCCGGCTCCCGTTGCTCGCCGCACCGATCATCGTTCTGGGGCTGATTGCCGCCTCCGTAGCCGGCGGCTTGTGGGCACTGGCACCGGCATACCTGCGCGGACGGGGCGTGAACGAGGTGGTGACCACTATCCTGCTCAACTTCGTGGCGGTGCACCTGGTCTCGTTTCTGGTGTCGGGACCGTTGCAGGAGGGCCGCGGCATCTTCCAGCAGACCGACGAGCTCCCCCGCTCACTCCAGTTGCCCATGCTCGTTCCCGAGACCAGGGTTCACGTGGGCGTGCTGGTCGCCTTGGCCGCTGCCGTCGCGCTCTGGGCGGTCTACCGCTGGGCCGGTATCGGTTTTCGGGTACGGGCGGTCGGTGCGGCTCCCGAGGTAGCGGCGTCGGCAGGCAGGATGAACGTGCTGAGGATCGGCACCGGAGCCTTCCTCGTTTCGGGGACGCTAGCGGGCCTGGCCGGAGGTTTGGAGATTTTCGGCGTGACCTACGCCCTCTACTCCGGTCTCTCGCCCGGGTGGGGGTATACCGCCATCGCGGTGGCCATCCTCGGCGGGCTGCGTCCTTTCGGCGTGCTCCTGGCCGCCTTCTTCTTTGGTGCGCTCGAAGCCGGAGGTGCGGCCATGCAGAGGGAGGCGGGAGTGCCTCACGTGTGGGTCTCGGTCGTGGTC
>JAGWBQ010000017.1 GCA_021295815.1 Gemmatimonadota bacterium
CGCGGCTGTCCGGGGACAGCGATCACGGTGTTCGACTGGAAATTGGACCGCATCACGAGGCTGGACCGAGACGGCAACTTGATCGACACTCGGGCGCTTGCCGTGACCGGAGTGCAACCGTATGGCAGCCCCACCTGCTCGCCCGACGGCAATCTGGTTTTTGCTCCGTGGCCGGACGACGAGTGGAGCATCGAGCAGAGGGTAGCCGACCGTGAGGCATATCGTTGGAACATGACGGTGAGTTGGGAACGGTATAATGACGGCGTAGTAACGCTGGCGCAGGGAATCCCCGGAACGGAGCGCCGACGCTATGCCCACACTTCCGGTCCGAGAACGTGGGGGAAAGACATGGCCTTCGCGGTCACGGCCACCGGCGTCTGGTACGGATCGGCCGATGACTACGAACTCGAACATGTGGATTGGAACGGTAGAGTCACCCGCATCGTGCGATGGGCGGGGCCGGATCTCGAAGTCACGCGCGAGCACCTGAACCGCTTCCGGGACGCCTACCTGGCCCGGTACGAAACACCTGAGGAACGCCGACGCTTCGAGAGGGAACGGTGGCCGTGGATTCGGGACGACGTTCCGGAGCGCTTTCCCGCCTATGTATCAGAGGGCCTCGTGTCGCTCCCGGACGGCAGCGTGTGGGTGGTGCCACACCCCTGGCGAGACATGGGTGGCGACGAGTTCCACTTGTTGGGTCCGGACGGCGATTGGCTCCATCGCCTCACGATCCCGTCCGGCCGAACCCTGCTCGACGCCGGTCCGGGCTGGGTACTGCTGCTTGAACAAGGCGAGTTCGACGAACAGAGCGTGGCTGTCTACGAGTTGGTGGAGGGCTCCTGATCAGCGCATGACTCGCGAAAGGGTTGGCGGCTCGATTCCGAGCCGAAGGTTTCGCATCGGGGATTCCCTCATGTTCCCCGGTTGCTCCGACGCACCGGAACCTGCTACTCGACAGGATCCATCCACGCCGTCGGATGCCCCACGTGAAGTTGTGGTGACCACGACCATGACGACAGAAGATCTCGCGAGCGAACGCGTCTGTCTCGATCAAGGAGGACCTCACGTACTCGAAGCGGAAGCGGCATCTGAGAATGCGGCAACGGGCTTTCTGACCGTTGATCACGGAAGAACCTGCTCCTGCTCGTCGAATTCCAAGGAAGAGCCGAAAGGTTCATGGCGCTGCGGACGAGCACGTACGCGCCGGACGAACTCGTCCCGCTGGTGCTCGGGCTGGCCCGCAACCTTCAGGCGGAGGACATGGCGGCGCAGTTGGCGGCGGTTCGTCGGCCGGTGGACGAACACCGGGACCCGGAGCTGAGCCGATTCATGGCGGAAAAGGTGAACAACACGCTAGGTTTGAGGAAGTATCCGGAAGAAATGAAAACGGAGGGAGCGAAGATAATGGCGGAAGTGGTCGACGTGTTCCAGCGCAGCTTGGACGATCTGGTCGAGAGGGGAAGGCAGCAGGGCATGCAGCAAGGGGCTCGGGAAGAACGCGTGTCGGTCCTGCACCGGCAGGTCGCACGCAGGTTCGGCAACGATGCGGCCGGTTGAAGAGCCCCCCGAAGCCGAGGTGACTTACCCGTTCGGGGTCGATCCGAATATCGCCCGGGCGCGAACTCTCCCGGCGGAAATCTACCGAAGCGCGGCCGTCTTCGACCGGGCCCGCGAACGCATCTTCGCGCGCAGTTGGCAGCCCGTCGGAGAGCTGGCGAGTCTGAAGGCGCCCGGACGTGTCGTCCCCCTGACCATGCTCGAGGGCTGCCTGGACGAGCCCTTGGTTCTGACGAGGGCCGAAGACGGAGAGCCGCACTGTCTGAGCAACGTCTGCACCCACCGGGGGGCCTTGGTGGTGGAGGGCGAAGGCCACCGGCAGAGTCTCCGCTGTCGGTATCACGGCCGCCGCTTCGGGCTCGACGGCCGCATGAGGTTCATGCCTGAATTCGAGGAAGCGGAAGGTTTCCCCTCGCCGGCCGACGATCTGCCTCGCGCCCCGTTGCGGGAATGGGGGCCGCTCTTCTTCGCCTCGATCGACCCGGGATGGCCCTTCGAGGAGTGGATCGCCCCGGTCGAGGAGCGGACGGACTGGCTCCGGCCTCACCGCTTCATACTCGATCCGACCCGCTCGAGCGACTATCTGATCGAAGCCAACTGGGCCCTCTACTGCGACAATTTCCTCGAGGGCTTCCACCTTCCCTACGTGCACGGAGCCAGCCTCGGCGACAAAATCGACTACGCCGGCTACCGCACCGAGCTCTTCGACTGGTGTAACGTACAGGTCGGCACCGCACGGCGCGACGAACCTGCGTTCGATCCGCCCGTCGGCCATCCCGACGAGGGCGAGCGCGTGGCCGCCTGGTACTTCTGGCTCTTCCCGAACATCATGCTCAACTTCTACCCCTGGGGACTCTCGCTCAACGTGGTCCAGCCCCTGTCGCCATCCCGGACCCGCGTGCTCTTCCGGTCTTTCGTCGGAGATGCCGCCAAGCTGGATCAGGGGGCCGGAGCCGAACTTCACCGCATCGAGATGGAGGACGAGGAGATCGTGGAATCGGCGCAGCGGGGCGTCAGGTCGCGACTATACGACCGAGGCCGCTACTCCCCGACCCGCGAAGAGGGGCCTCATCATTTCCACCGCCTCCTTGCCCGATTCCTGGCGGTCTGGGCGGCGCTCTTCTGCCTTGCCGCCATCGCCGCTCCGGCCGACGCCCAGAGGCGCGGCCGACCCCAACCCGCGGAGCGAGGGTGGCCTCCCATCCTCGTCGGATTGCATGCGGGCAGCGACAACCTCTCCAACGCTAGCACTCTCGGAGCGCACGTGGTCATTCCCGTGCTCCCGGGCGGGCAGGTCGAGCTGGGAGGAAACGCGGACATCTTCTTTCTCAACGACCTGCGTGAGCGACAATTCAACCTGGACGGCTACCTTTACCCGCTCTCCTGGTTCGGAACGGAGGCGGGGCCCTACGCGGGCGGAGGGATCGGCTGGCGCAACACCATCTTTCTTGGAGATACCGAGAGGTCGACCCGGAGCTCCTACAGCGTCGTCGCCGGTGTGCGTTCGGCCGTGGTGGGGCCGGTAAGCTTGCGCATCGAGGCCCGTTGGATTTTCGTGGAGGACGTCGAGTACGATTCCCGCCATCTCACGATCGGGGCCAGCTTCCCGCTCTGGGGGCGCGGTAGTCGCGGACCGTTCCAGCCGGGAGGGTAACCGCCGCCTCGCCGGGCGGCTAAGCCGGCGACCTGCGGACGGACCTCTCACGGCATTCGAACGGCGCTGTATCCGCGGTTGGCCCCGGTCAGGCCAGAAGCTCGTCCACGTCGGCCCCGGTCGGGATCCCCCAGTCTTCGCGGTAGCCGAAGGTCTCGCGGATCGAATTTCCGTGGAAGTGGCCGTCCAGAACCTCGAGGTGATCGGCGGTGAGCAGGGCGGGGTGGGGGACTCCGCAGGCTCGGCTGATCAGCTTCAGCTCCTTGCGCAGGGTGACGACGTAATTTGCAAGCCTGCCTGCCTTGCTTGTCGGATCGAGCCCGCGCACGAGCCATCGGTTCTGGGTCGCCACGCCGGTCGGGCAGTGCCCGGTATGGCAGCGTTGGGCCTGGATGCACCCGACCGCCATCATCGCCTCTCTCCCCACGGCGATCATGTCCGCGCCGAGACTGAACGCCACGGAAGCGGTCTGTGGGAAACCCAACTTGCCCGAGCCGATCCAGACCACGTTCTGGTTGACGCCTCGCTCGGCGAAGACGCGATAGACCCTGCTGAAGGCGACCTTGAAGGGTAGCGCCACATGGTCGGCGAACGAGAACGGGGCCGCGCCCGTGCCGCCCTCGCCTCCGTCGATGGAGATGAAATCCACGCCCCGATCCTCCTCGGCCATATGCTCGGCCAGCTCTTCCCAGAACCCGAGCTGACCCACGGCGGACTTGATGCCGACCGGAAGGCCCGAACTCTCGGCCAGTTCCTCCACGAAGTCGAGCATCCCGTCCACGCAGGAGAACTCGCGGTGATAGTGCGGACTGACCACGCTGCGCCCTAGCTCGACCCCGCGGATGCCGGCGATCTCGGCGGTCACCTTCTCGGCGGGCAGCACCCCGCCCAGTCCGGGTTTGGCGCCCTGGCTGAGCTTGATTTCGACGGCCCTGATAGGGTGGGCGTCCACCTTCTCCATGAACTCGGCCCGATCGAAGCCGCCGTCCGGAGCTCGAGCGCCGAAGTAGCCCGTGCCGAGCTGCCAGATCAGCTCGCCGCCATTGAGGTGGTAGGAGGCGACGCCGCCCTCGCCGGTGTTGTGCAGACAGCCGGCGATCTCAGCGCCCCGGTTCATCGCCTCGACGGCGGCGGCCGAGAGCGAGCCGAAGCTCATCCCGCTCACACCCACGACCGAGCGCGGCCTGAAGGCGAGTCGCCGGCCCCGACGCCCACCCAGCACTCGCGCGCATGGCAGGAGATAGCGGTCACTCCCTCGGGCGACTCCGTCCGCGTCGGCCGTCCCGTCCTCCGGTCTCTGCAGGGTGTCGTGCTTGATGATCAAGTAGTTGCTGGAACGCTCCAGGTCGTTGTCGGTCCCGAAGCCGGAATAGTTGTTCTGCCCTTTCGCGGAGGCGTAGATCCAGCTTCGCTGATCACGCGAAAATGGGCGTTCCTCGTCGTTGGATGTGACGATGTACTGGCGCAGCTCCGGCCCGACCATCTCCAGGAGATACCGCAGATGGCCGATGATGGGGAAGTTCCTCAGGACCGCGTGTCGCTTCTGGGCGATATCGTAGATGGCGAGGACCACGAGTCCGCCGAAGACGAGAATGAGGATGAGCGGAGTCATGCCGAAGGTCCGCGAATGCTTCGTCCGCGGGCTGCTGGAGGTACGTCCACGGCCGTTACGTCCAGATGTGGTTTAGGTAGCGCTCGGGGGCGTTCAGGAAATCCCGAACCAGGTTGACCGGTTCGAGATCGTCGAAAGCGGCATGGACGATCGGGACCTCGTCGAACGAGAGCAGGTCGGCCCCGGGTATCGCCATGAGAATGGGCGAGTGCGTGGCAATGACGAACTGGGACCCGTCATCCACCGCTGCCTTGAGCATGCTCATGAATCCGAGCTGGCTCTGAGGCGAGAGAGCGGCCTCGGGCTCGTCGAGCAGGAAGAGACCTCGAGGCGAAAGCCGCTTGGCGAAGAGGTTGAGGAAGGCTTCGCCGTGCGACCGGGCGTCGGGATCGTTTCCGTAAGCGCTCGTCAAGGCGCCGAGCGAAGCGAGGTGGGTCCCCCGCGCCAGCGTCCGCGCCAGATCCGACGCTTCCGCGAATTCCTCGTCCACCCGGACCAGTTCGGCCTCGTGATCGCTCCGGGTGCGAGCGACCTTCCTCTGGAATCCGAAGAAATCCTCCGCTCTCAGAAAGAAGCCGCGCCGGTTGCGCCGCCTCCAGGTGATAACGAGCTCCTTGGCGAGCTCCCTCTGCCGGGCCAGCGTCGGGTCGGTCTCCAACCTTGCCGAACCTACCGCGGGCAACTCGCACGCGATCGCGAGCGCTTCCAGAAAGGTGGACTTCCCGCTGCCGTTCTCCCCCACCAGAAAGGTGACCTGGCTGGAGATTTCGAGCCGCTTCAGGGTGGCGACGGCGGGAACGGTGAACGGGAACTTCCCGGATCGCGCCGCAGGCGACGGGCGCCGGGTCACAGCGACCAACTGCGCGGCGCTCATTAACGGTCGGCGGTCCGCAGACAACGGCCGATGGTCCGCGGACGTCGTTCCGCAGGAGGCTCCACGGACTGCTCGGCTCCGTTCGGCATCCGCCTGGCTTCGAAACTCAGAACTCGCGCTTGAGCTGGAGAAGAAGAAGCCGTCCGATATCGGGGGCGCCCACGAATTCCGTGTGCCGGTGGTTCAGGATGTTGGATCCTGTGAGACCGATGCTGGTTCCCGCCCAGCCCGGAAGGTCGAACCGCACGGAGGCGTCGACGACGGCGTAGGCGTCTATTTTTCCGATGTAGACCCCGGAGTTCATGGGGAAGGAACCTGTGGCACGGACCTTGAGCCGAGCCGAGAAACCGCGCTCGAAGTCGTCGAAGCCGGCCCCGACGGAGCCCTTGTGGCGCGGCGCGTTCACCGCAACGTCGTGTACCGAGCCGCAGCTGCCGTCGTCGTTCAAATCGAAGCAGTCCGAGCTGAGGTGGGAGTATGAGCCGTCGATCTGAAATCGGTCGTCGAGCAGGAAGCGAAAGCCCAGATCCGCGCCCCAGTACTCGACCTCTCCGTAGTTCCTGTAGGAGAGTACCAGATCCGAACTCCCCTCCCCGTCGGGAGCCACCGTGCCCAGAGCGCCCGAGCTCAGCGAGCGAGCGAGCGTAGTCGCGCGGAGAGGCGTGATCGCGCCTTGGTCGATGAGCTCCTGCAGTCTGCTGAGAACGAAGCGCTCCACGCTGGCGGCGTCGAGGAATACGTTGGGCGACTCGATCTTGAGGCTGCCCATGAAATCCCGCGCCCGCGCAGCGAACAGATCCACGGAGACCAGGAGTTTGCGGCCCAGGACGCCCTTGTAGCCGACCTCGGCGGTGTTGTGGATGGTCGAACGCAGAGGCTCGGCCCCCTCGGGCAGGCCGTCCACCGCCACGTAGGGGTCGGTGGATCCGGACTGAGCGGCCACCAGGTCGAACGTGCGCAGTACGGTGACCAGTTCCGGGTCGCCCTCCCCGCCCGGACCGTACAGGAGTGCGCGAAGCTCGGCGGGTACCACGAGGTCCACAAGCCGATTCCAGACCGCCGTTCCGTTCGCCGGCAACCGTCCCGCGACGATCGGCGAGTACATGCAGAGCGAGAGATAGCCGCTCTCGCAGCGGTCCCCGTAGGTGAACCCGTCGACGGCGCCCCGCCCCCTGAGCTGGAAGGGCAGCGCCCGCGGCCCCATCGGAATAAGGCTGAGCGGCAGGTCTACGAAGAGGTTGTTGGTCGAGGGCGTCGCGAAGGCCCGGTTCACGGTGGCTCGGAAGCTGTGATCCGTAGTGGGTTTGACGACGAGCGCGATCCTGGGTGAGAGGTTCAGTTCATCGAGGCGGGCATGCCGGTCGATGCGCAGGGCCGTGACCAGGTCGAGCCTCTCGGAGAGCCGGGTGACGGAGTGGAGGTAGCCACCGACCTCGACCCAGTCATCGTCGTCCTCGAAACGGCCGTTGATGGTGCCTTCGGTACGTGGAGTGGTGGTGGTGAGATCGAGGCCGTAAATGAAGCTCTGCGCCCCGTCCCGAAGCTCGATTCCGTGCTGGAACTGGCCGCTCGACGAGCTGGAGCGGTCGACGAGTTTCTTGCCGGTGCGGAGGAGGTACGACTCGCCCGCATTGTTGCCGTTGTGGAAGAGCTGCGCGAAGAAACGTCCGCTCGAGAAGCGCGCCTGAGCGTACCAGGTCGTCCAGTCAACCCCCTGAAGAGCACCGATCTCACTGAGTTCGATGCTGCTCGGGGTCCGGTTGAGGCCGCTGGCCACCACGAGCGATCCCCCACCGAAGCGCCAGTCGACCCTTCCGTCCACCGATCCCCGCTTGTTCAAGGGAAGCCGGTTGCCGATGCGCGGATTCGACGGATCGATCAGGGCCGCGGCCTTTTCGAAAGGATCTTCGTGCTCGAAGTCGCGTCCCGAAAAGTACTGGCCGGAGATCTTGAAACCGAGATTGTCGCTGAGCGCGTGCGCGGTCCGGAACTGGCCGTGCAGAACGGTCCGCTCGCCTCCCATCAGAGAAACCGTCGTGCCGGTGCGGTCGAGCGGGGAGGTGGTGACGATGTGCATGACCCCGGAAGCCGCGTTTGGTCCGTAGAGGGCCGCGCCCGGTCCCAGCGACACCTCGATGCGCTCGATGTCGAGCTCGGTCGTGGGAATCATGTGGTGCGCGTTGAAACGCATGGACGGGACGCGGGCATAACGGTTGTCGACGATCGTCAGCAACGTTCCGGACATGACGGCGTTGAATCCGCGAGCCACCACGGTGTGCTGGTTCAGCCCGGTGCGAACCGCATCCACTCCCGGCAGCGAGCGTACGTGCTCGACGGGAACGAGGGTGGAGATTCTGGCCATCTCGAAGGCGGAAACGCTGCCTACCGACGCCGGTGCTTCCAACGCCTTCTCTCGGGTGCGCGAAGCCGTGACCACGATCGGATTGAGCTGCAGGGAGCGGGGCACTAGCGAGATCTCGATCGGACCGGCCGCGACGCGGGCCTCCACGCCCTCCATGCGCATCGTCTCGTAACCGATACGGGAAATGAACAGGGTGTGAGCGCCTTCGGCGACCGAGATCAGAAAACGCCCGTCGTCGTTGGTGACGTGCAGGTCTTCGCTGCCCGGCAGAGTGATCGAGGCTCCCGGCACCGCTTCGCCGGTTTCGGCGTCGACGACCCGACCGACGATCCGGCCGTCCTGTGCCGCGAGCTCCTCGCCGAGGCCGAAAAGCGAGGCTCCGCACACGGCTGCTAGGATTACCCGACGAAACCTGCTTTCCGGGGTGCGAATCGATCCGATCATGTCTCTTGCCCGGGTGAGCCGCCCCGCGAACCGGC
This sequence comes from Gemmatimonadota bacterium, assembly GCA_021295815.1. NCBI lineage: Bacteria > Pseudomonadati > Gemmatimonadota > Gemmatimonadota bacterium. The sequence goes on from JAGWBQ010000017.1 coordinate 8,542, forward strand.
GCCGCCTGTTCAAGGTTAGACGATAAGCGGGGCCGATGCAAATGGGGCAGCGGGGGTGGGGTGTGTCGGCCCGGCCGTCAAGGGGGAGCGCCTGGCCGAGGCGCGGTCCGCCTTCGGGGGTTTGGGGCCTTGGCGGACCACCGCACCGACGAGCGAGGCTGGCGCTGCCGGCACGCCTGCCCGATAATACATCCGCCGAGAACACATCCGGTCCCCCTCGAAGCGGCGCCCGACTCGAGGGATCGCCCGCGAACCTCCGAGCCCGCATCGCCATGTCCGTCTCCGCTTGTCCGAACCGTTTCGTACCCGTCCAGGCATCGTTGGTTCTTGCCTCCGCCTTGGCTCCACTCGCGGTCGGGCCGCTCGAAATCTCGGCTTCGCTCGAAGCCCAGGAGATGGTCGAAGACGTGCTCGACGTCATGCGGCCACGCGAGATAGGCCCGGCCCTGATGGGCGGCAGGGTCGCCGACCTCGCTCCCGTCGAGTCCGACCCCGAGCGCTTCTACGTGGGCTTCGGTTCCGGCGGAGTGTGGTTCACCGAGAACGCCGGCGCCTCCTGGACGCCCCTCTTCGACGACCAGCCCTGCGCGTCCGTGGGAGACGTGACCGTCTTCCAGGCCAACCCCAACATCGTATGGGTCGGTACGGGAGAGCCCCAGAATCGGCAGAGCTCCCAGTACGGCTGCGGCGTATTCAAGTCGATGGACGGCGGAAGAAGCTGGAACTTCATGGGCCTTGAGGAAACGCGGCACATAGGGCGCATGGCGCTCCATCCGTCCGATCCCGACATCGCCTACGTTGCGGCGGTGGGAGAGCTTTTCGGAGCGAATCCCGAACGGGGCGTCTACCGCACTCGGGACGGCGGCACGACCTGGGAGAAGGTCCTCTACGTGGACGAGCACACCGGGGCGATAGACCTGGTGATGGACCCCGACGACCCGCGCGCGCTCTACGCTGCCCTCTACCAGCGCAGACGTACGGCCTTCGGCTTCAGCGCGAGCGGCTCGGGCAGCGGGCTGTACCGCACTCTCGACGGCGGAGAGAGCTGGACGGAGCTCACCGACGGCCTGCCCGAGGGCGACAAGGGACGCATCGGCATAGACGTCTACCGCAGGGACGGGAACCTGATCTACGCCCTCGTCGAATCTCGCGGAGACGGCCGGGGCCTCTACCGTTCGACCGACCGGGGCGGAAGCTGGGAAAAGATATCCGACCGCAACCCGAGGCCCATGTACTTCAGCATGGTGCGGATCGACCCCGGCAACCCCGAGCGCATCTACCTGGGCGGGGTTTCGTTCTCCGCCTCGGACGACGGCGGTCGCACCTGGTGGGACGGAGACGCCGCCGAGGGCATCCACGTCGATCACCACGCCCTCTGGATCGACCCCGCCAACTCCGATCACGTGATACTCGGAAACGACGGGGGCGTGGCCGTCAGCCGCGACGGCGCCCGGACCTGGAGGCACCTCAACAACCTGGCCGTCGGGCAGTTCTACGAGGTCGGCGTCGACATGAGCGATCCCTATCTCGTCTGCGGAGGCCTCCAGGACAACAGCTCCTGGTGCGCACCGAACGAGACCCGCACCGGGTACGGTCTCCGCAACGGCGACTGGTTCGACGTCTGGGGCGGAGACGGCTTCTTCAACCAGTTCGACCCAACGAACCCGGACATCCTCTACACCGAGTCGCAGGGAGGGAACTCGGGCCGCGTGAACCTCGCGACCGGCGAGTCGGCTCCCATGCGTCCCACCCCTGCGGACCCCGAAGACGAGTACCGTTGGAACTGGAACGCGCCCATCGCGGTCTCGCACCACGCCGCCGAGGCCGGCGGCATGAGGACGGTCTACGTGGCCAGCAATTTCCTGCACCGCTCCACCGACGGCGGTGGGAGCTGGGAGGAAGCGAGCCCGGACCTCACGCGTGCGATCGACCGCGATACCCTTACCATCATGGGCGAGCTCGTGACCGATCGAACCCTCTCCCGCCACGACGGGCAAAGCCGCTACGGCACCATCGCCACGGTGTCGGAATCGCCGCTCTCCGCAGAGATTATCTGGGTCGGCACGGACGACGGCAACGTCCAGGTGACCCGCGACCGCGGGGCGACATGGACCAATGTGGCGTCGGCGGTCCCCCGCGTGCCGGACGGAACCTACGTGTCCCGGATCGAAGCCTCGAACCACTCGCCGGGTCGAGCCTACGTCACCTTCGACGGCCACTGGTCCGCCGACTACAGCCCCTACGTCTTCGTCACCGAGGACTTCGGCGAGAGCTGGCGCGACCTCTCGGAAGGACTGCCGGAATGGTCCGTGAACGTCGTGCGCGAACACCGGGACTCCGAGGGGTTGATCTTCGTGGGAAGCGAGAACGGCGCCTTCGTCTCGGTCGACCGAGGTTCGAACTGGCATCGACTCGAGGGTCTCCCTCCGGTCCCGGTGGACGACATGACCATCCACCCGCGCGACGACGATCTGGTCATCGGCACGCACGGCCGGAGCATATGGATCGTGGATGATCTGATGCCGCTGCGGGCGCTGGCAAGAAACGCCATGGACGCCGGGGCGGATGGCGATGATGGTGACGCAGCGGGTGGGGCGATGCTCTTCCGCCCGCCCGGGGCCCTCCTCCACTTCCCCATGGGAGGCTGGCCGTTCGCGGGCGAGATGTTCGAGGGCGAAAACCCGCCCGAGGGCGCGGTCGTCAGGTATTGGCTGGCTGCGGACGCCGACTCGGCGACGCTCGCGGTGGAGAGCGAAAAAGGGGTCGTGCGCGAGCTCGAGGTGTCGGGAGACGCCGGCGCCCACCAGGTGGTCTGGGACTTGCGCGAGGGAACTCCGGTGGAGGTGCCGGCCACCGGTGGCGGCTTCGGCGGCGGAGGTTCCTCTCGCGGCCCGCTGGTTCTGCCCGGCGAGTACGGCCTCCGCCTGATCGCGGGCGACGTTACCGCGGAGAGCAGCATTCAAGTGCGCATCGACCCACGGGTCACGACCACGACCGCCGCCCTGGCGGCACGTCAACGCGCTGCCCGCGAGGCGGCGACTCTGAGCGGGTCCGCGACCCTCGGGCTGAACGCGCTCAGGGAGGCCCGGACGCAGTTGAGCGCCGCGCTCGAGCTTCTTCCCGACGACGCCGACGAGGCCGAGGAGGGATCTCTGACCGCCACGGCCACCGAGTTGGAGGAGCAGCTCGACTCCCTGCAGGCGAGCCTCGGGCGAGCGCGGCCGGGTCGCGCGGCATCGGGGATCGAACGCCATGCCGGATCCCCGACCCCCGATCAGCAGCGGGCACTAGATTGGTCGTGGGAGACCATGCCCGGGGCGCTGCGGGAGCTGAACGCCCTATTGACGGATGAACTGCCCAAATTCCTGGCCAGGATCTACCGGCCCGAGCTCGTCCCCCAGACCATCGATCCCGTACCCGTACCCGAACGCTGAAAAAGACCATGCCGCTCAGCCATCGCTCGTTCTCCATCGCCATTGCTTTCGCCTCCGCCGTCCTCATCGCGAGTTTCCCAACCGGACTCCAGGCCCAGGATCAGCAACGACCGGAGGGCTGGGACGTTCGCTTCGATTCTCCGGAAGCCACTGAAGACCAGCTCGAGGCCTTCACCGTCATGACCCCCGGCTGGCACGTCACTTCCGGGCCGGCGGCCATCTACGCACCGCCGGAGGAGGCCTCGGGCAACTACCGGCTCGAGATGGAGGTCTTCCTCTTCGATCCGGGCCGGCGACGGGAGGCGTTCGGGATCTTTTTCGGCGGCATGGACCTGATGGGCGACGGCGTCGAGTACTCCTATTTCCTGATTCGGAACGGAGGGGAGTTCATCGTCAAGCGCAGGGAGGGGCCGGAGGCGCCCACCCTTCTGCCGTGGACCGCCAACGACGCCATCCTCGCCTGGGACGATCGGGACGAAGGCGGCGCCAGTGTGAAGAACGTCCTGGTGGTGGAAGCGGGCTCCGATAACGTGCGCTTCATGGTGAACGACGTCGAGGTCGCCTCGCTGCCGCGCTCGGAGGTTCCCGCCGACGGACGCTTCGGCTTCCGCGTGAACCACGGACTCAACCTGCATATCTCGCGGCTGGAGATGACCGAGCTCGAGGCCCATCCGGTAATGCGGCCGGCGCTCTGACCGTATAGGTTGAGGCTCCTGCGGGATTGACTCAGTTCGAACGGACGGTCCCCAGGTCTCGTCCCTCACATCCGGAAACGCCATGAAGCTCAATCTGCTTGCCAGCGCCTTCGTGTTGCTGGCATCGCCCGTCGCCGCCCAGGACCTGGGCCCGGCCGACGGCCAGGACCTGCCCGGAACCGACCTCGACAGGGTCGTCGCCGGCACCGAGGCCCCCGATTTCACCGCAGTCACCCTCGACGGCGACCACCTCACGCTCTCCGGATTCCGGGGAGAAAAGGACGTGGTGCTCTTCTTCTACCGCGGCCACTGGTGACCCTACTGCGCCAGGCAGCTAGGTGAGCTGCAGGATTTCCTGACCGAGGAGCAGCGCGAGACCACCGAGGTCATCGCCATCTCCGCCGACAACGCCGAAGATCTGCGGAAGATGGTGGACCGGGTCGCCGAGGAGAACGACGGCTACCGGATCGACTACACGATGGTGACCGACGCGGGCGGAGCGATCATCAAACGCTACGGGATCTACAACGAGAATACGCCGGAGGGTCGTCTTCCCTTGCCGCACCCGACCGTGTACGTCATCGACCGCGAGGGCATGGTGCGCTGGAAGTTCACCGAGGTGGACTACCGGGTCAGGCCGGAGAACGCCGACATCCTCGCCGAGCTCGAGAAGATCCGCTGACCTGAGGGGCCGTCGGACGAACCGGGGGGAATTTCCACGTCGATGCGGATACGCCGGTCCAGCAGGCGGGTAACCACCTTGGGGCCGGAGATCTTCCGCAGGGCCCCGGCCCGCCTGAAATTCCCGTTGCGCGACGTGGACCCCGCCCCGGAAACCTATCGACTGTCCGCCGGACTCTTCCGACCGAGGTACTATGAGGGTATCGGGAGAGGACCGGGAACCGGGTATCAAGGAGCCGTGGAGAGGTCGGTTTCCGGGATCGAAGCCGCCGTCCCCTTTACCACCTGACGACGTGGTGGTAAGCGCGCGCCGCCGGACGCGATCGGCCCGCACTCCGTTCGGCTGAGCCGGCAGCAGCCGGGCGCCTCACCCGCCTGCCGCCGAGACCGTCCGGCCTTCCACCAGGACCTCTTCCGCTTCCCGCCGAACGTATGCGAGCGCGACAGTCTCGCGGAAGCGGGGTGACCACGCGGACGAGGTGACGTAGCCGGCCGGCTTGCCCGTGTCGGGGAAGCTGAGCGGGGTTCCTGCGGGCGGGGGAGCCATCCCGCCCAGCCTCAGCCGTCGGAGATGACGGTTGACCCGACCTCGGTCGCGGATGCGGACTATCACCTCCTGGCCGGTGTAGCAGCCCTTGTGGTAGTCGATGGCGCGCAGGTTGATGCCGGCTTCCACCGGGATGACGGTATCGTCCATGTCGATGCCGTAAACCGGGCTGTGCTCGGCTTCGAGCCGGAGCGTCCGCCAGAGCTCGGCCGAGCCGTCGATCATACCGGACACCGTCAGTGTCTTCTGCACGCCCGAGACGAGATCGCGACGGCCCAGGATCGTGAATGCCGGCGGCCAGACCTCGTCGCTGCGTACGATGACGAGTCGGCTCGGGTCTCCGTCAGGCGCGGTCCATTCGCCTGCGGCGAGGCCGCCGAGCGCCTCGGCGGTCACTGCCGTCGAACCGTCGGCTCCCGCGCCCGCCGCCGACACCCCTGACACCGCTTCCGCCGCCTCGGCTCCCGTGATCGTCAGCGCGCCCATGTCGTCGGAGATGTCCGCGACCTTGGCGAACCTCGGCGGGACGTACTTCTTCAGATGGGCGATGAACGGCTCCGAACCGCTCACCGGCACGTCGAGCAGGAGGACCTCGGGATCCCTTGACACCAGCAGAGCCCGGAGATCCGTGACCATCTTGCCCTTCGGCGTGAGCACGGCGTGAAAGGTGGCCCTCCCGTGCCTGCGGTCACCCTCCGGCGCGGCACCGGTGAGAACGCCGTTGAGCATCCGCCAGGGCGCTCGTCCGGTAACACGGAGCAAGGTTCGACCGAGTTCCTCGTAACCTACGTCGGACGCGCGCAGACGTTTGAAACCGGCTGACTTTTCGGTGGCGGCGGGGTAGCCTGCCGGTGGATGTCCGTGCCGGCCCGGCTCGGCTCGATTCAATTGCGGCGTCTCCGTTTTGATTGAGGAACGAACAGTTGGAAATCTACCCAGCGGCAAGATGAAGGATACCCCCAGAGATTCCCGTCCGCGGATCAGGCTCTCCCAGCTTTCCCACGGAGCCGGGTGAGCCTGCAAGCTCGGCATCTCCGAGCTGACGCAGGTCCTGCGTCACGTCGCTCCCGTCACGGACCCGAACGTCCTCGTGGCTCACGCCACGGGCGACGACGCCGCCGTCTACCGTCTGGCCGCCGACCGAGCCCTGGTGGTGACCGCGGATTTCTTCACTCCCATCGTCGACGATCCCCACGACTACGGACGCATCGCTGCGGCGAACGCTCTCTCCGACGTCTACGCGATGGGAGCGAGACCGCTCTTCGCGCTCAACCTCGTGGGATTCCCGAGGGAGCTCCTGGGCGACGGCATCCTGGAGAGGATTCTGGAGGGAGGAAGCGAGGTCGCTCGCCAGGCCGGAGTTCCGATCGTCGGAGGCCACTCGATCGACGACGCCGAGCCCAAGTACGGTCTCGTGGCCGTCGGGGAGGCGCATCCCGACCGGCTGGTCACCAACACCGGGGCTCGGCCGGGCGACCGGCTCGTTCTCACCAAGCCGCTCGGATCGGGCATCGTCGCCACGGCCATAAAGAAGAACGCAGCGAGCGCCGAGGTGATCGCTTCCGCAGTCGCGACCATGAGCGCCCTGAATGCCGCCGCCGCCCAGGTCATGCGCACCCACCGAGTGAGCGCCGGCACCGACGTGACCGGTTACGGACTTCTCGGCCATCTGCGGGCGATGCTCCTGGCGTCAGGTTGTGCTGCGGAGCTGGACGCGGATGCCGTACCCGTGCTCGACGGTGTGCGAGCGCTCGTACGCGACGGCCATGTTCCCGGGGGCACCAGGCGCAATCTGGCCGATGTGGCCGCTGACGTCGATTTCGCGCCCTCGGTCGACGAAGTCACCCGGACCCTGCTGGCGGACGCTCAGACCTCGGGCGGCATCCTCATGTGCGTGCCGCCGCCGGCGCTGGAGGCCTGCCTTGCGGACCTGACCGCTGCGGGCGCGACCGCCGCGGTGATCGGCGAGCTCAAGGAGGGGCGAGCGACTATACGGGTTTCTTCTCCATGAGCGCCACCTCGAGCACGTCGTCGAGCGTGCGGGCGAGATGGATGGTGAGCTGAGAGCGGACCTCCTCGGGAATGTCCTCCAGGTCGGCGTCGTTTGCCTCGGGAAGGATGACCTCCCGGATCTCGGCCCTGACCGCGCCCAGCACCTTCTCCTTGACCCCGCCGATAGGGAGGACCCGCCCGGTGAGGGTCAGTTCGCCGGTCATGGCCACATCGTGACGCACCATCCGGCCCGAGGCCGCTGAGACGAGCGCCGTGGCCATGGTGATGCCGGCGGAGGGACCGTCCTTGGGGATCGCCCCCGCGGGCACGTGGATGTGCACTCCGCGTCCGTTAAGGGCGGCCGCCTCCACTCCCAGCTTCGCCCCGTGCGCCTTCGTGTAGGAGAGGGCGGCCCGACCAGATTCCTTCATCACGTCGCCGAGCTGGCCGGTCAGAACCAACTTGCCTTCGCCGGGCATGACGCTGACCTCCACGAACATGATGTCTCCGCCCATGGGCGTGTAGAACATTCCGGTGGCGACCCCGATTCGGGGCTCGTCGGCCATCCGCTCGGGGTGTACCTTGGGCCGACCGAGGATCTCGCGCACCGCCTCCTCGCCCACCTCCATGCTCTCGATCTCACCGGCGGCGATCCGCCTGGCCAGCCTGCGCGCGAGTGCGCCGATGCGCTGCTCCAATTGGCGGACCCCGGCCTCCCGGGTGTAACCCCTGATCACCGCCGAGATGGCGTCGTCCGAGAGATCGAGGTGCTCTTCGGTGAGTCCGTTCTCGTCGAGCTGGCGCAGCAGGAGGTAGCGCCGGGCGATCTCCAGCTTCTCGGCCTCGGTGTACCCGGAAAACTCCACGAGCTCCATGCGGTCCAGAAGAGGGGGCGGAATACGGTCGCGCCGGTTGGCGGTCGCGATGAACAGCACCTCGGAAAGGTCGAAGGGGATGCCTAGATAATGGTCGACGAAGGTCGAATTCTGGGCCGGGTCGAGGACCTCGAGCAGCGCGGCGCTGGGATCGCCCTGGAAGGAGACGCCCAGCTTGTCGGCCTCGTCGAGAAGGAAGACCGGGTTCTTGAATTTCGCCTGCTTCATCCCCTGGATGACCCGACCCGGCATTGCGCCCACATAGGTGCGCCGGTGGCCGCGGATGTCCGCCTCGTCCCTGGCTCCGCCCAGCGACACCCGCACGTACTTCCGGTCGAGCGCCCGCGCGATCGAGCGCGCTATCGAGGTTTTGCCGACGCCCGGCGGACCCGCGAAGAGCAGGATCGGTCCACGTCCGCCCTCCTTGCCGCGCTCCCCTTGCAGCTTGCGCACCGCGAGGAACTCGAGGATGCGGTCCTTCACCTCCTCGAGCCCGTAGTGATCCTCGTGGAGAATCTCCTCGGCGCGGGTGAGGTCGATCTTCTCTTCGGTGCGCTCGTTCCAGGGGAGATCCACGATCCACTCCAGGTACGTGCGGATCACCTGGTACTCGGCCGACTGGGGGTTCGTGCGCTCCAATCGTCTGAGTTCGCGTTCCACCTCCGAACGCTGTTCATCGTCGAGCTCCAGTTCACCGATGCGCTTCCGCATCTCCTCCCCTTCGTCGCGCTCCTCCTCTTCGCCCAGCTCCTTGCGAATGGCGCGCAGCTGCTCCCTTAGGAGTACCTCGCGCTGCCGCTCGCCCAGCTCGGACTGGACCTGTGCCTGGATGTCCTCGCGAGCGTCGATCCGAGCCAGGTCGTGCTCCACCGCGACCAGGCAGTGATGGAGCCGTTCGTGGTCGTCCACCATCTCCAGCAGCTTTTGCTTCTCGGGGGCCTTGAGAGTCAGATAAAAGGCGACCAGATCCGCGGCCGCACCGGGGTCGTCCACCGTGTTGAGCACCTGGCCCATGGCTTCTCCCCGCTCACCCCAGCGTACGCTCAGCTCCGACGAGCGTTCGCGGAGCTCGCTCTCGAGAACCAGGAAGGCCTCGTCGTTCGGGTCGGGCCGGATGCGCGAGACGCGTTCGACCTTGGCGGACCAGGTTTCGCCCTCGCCTATGAACTCGACCGCCCTGGCCCGACGCTCGCCCTGTACCAGCAGTTGCAGTCCGCTGCGTGCCCGGCTCGTCTGAATGATGCGCACCGTCGTGCCCATCTTGTGGAAGTAGGCCGGATCGATGGAGTCCACGTCCTTCGTCTGCGCCAGCGCGAGCATGCGCCGATCACCTTCGAGGGCGAGATGGACCGCCGCGACAGTTCCGGCCCGGCCCGCCGAGATGGGAACGGCCACGCCCGGGAAGAGGACGGTGTTGCGGAGCGGAAGAACGGGTAGGGTGTCACTCACCGCCATGGGCTCACCGGGGATCGGTCGGAGTATATTGCTGCGTCGAATCGTTCATCCCTAAAGATACATGGGTTGGCAAGATCCCTATACGTCCGTGTGCTCCCGGGTCCCGGAGCCCGTCCTGGCCGGCCGAGTCTCTCGCTCGGGCCGCTTCCCGCTCTCGTTCGGGGTGGGCCGGCTTCTCCTGCTCGCGCTGACGGCGTGCGCTCCTGCCGACGGTGAGTCCCTCCCGGGTCGGTCCGAGGGGGCCGGAGAGGGCTCGGTGACGCCGGCGCCCGTCACGAGCCCGGCCGCGAGCTCGGGCAGATCCACCGTCTACGCCCCTCGCGGAGCTGTCGCTACCAGTCACCCGTTAGCTACCGGGGCGGCGCTGCGCGTGCTCGAGAACGGGGGCAACGCGTTCGACGCCGCAGTGACGGCGGCGGCCGTCCTCAACGTGGTGGAACCCCACATGACCGGAGCGGGGGGCGACCTCTTCGCCATCGGCTGGGTGGCCGCGGAGGAGAGACTCGTCGGACTCGATGCCAGCGGACGCTCCGGCTCGCTGATCGACGTGGACGCCCTCGTGGCGGGCGGGGCCACCGCCGTCCCTGGGAGCGGGGCCCAGGCGGTGACGGTGCCCGGCGCGTTCTCCGGCTGGGACGCGCTCGTGCGCGCACACGGCACGGTCACCTTGGCGGAGGCGCTGGAGCCCGCCGTCCGCATCGCCGAGGAGGGCTTTCCGGTCAGCCCCATAGTCGCTTCCGACTGGGCGGGAGTCGCTGAACATCTCAGGAGGGATGCCGGAGCTGCGGCCACATTTCTTATCGACGGCGAAGCCCCGGCCGCAGGCGAGTGGTTCGCGAACCCCGACCTGGCGCGCACGTTCAGGCGGGTCGCCGAGGGCGGCATTGAAGAGTTCTACGGCGGCGATCTGGGGCGCGAGATCGTGGACGGACTGGCTGCGCTGGGAGGTTATCTGACACTGGACGATCTCAGGGAGCACGAAGTCCGCTGGGTGGAGCCGCTCTCGGTTCGGTACAAGGGGTACGTTCTGCACGAATTGCCTCCGGCCGGTCAGGGGATCGCCGCCCTGCAAATGCTGGCCATGCTCGAAGGGTTCGATCTGCGCGCGATGGGCCACAACACGCCCGAATACCTCCATCACCTGATCGAGGCGAAGAAGCTCGCGCACGCCGATCTGGCCCGCTACGTGGCGGATCCGGCCCATATGGACGTGGTCGTCGCCGAGCTTCTCGACCGGGAGTACCTCGCCGCCCGAGCGGAGCTCATAGATCCGGAAGCCGCCCGGGACCGTCCCGACCCCGGGGAGCCGGCCACCGCGTCCGAGACCATCTACCTCTCCGTGGCGGACCGACACGGCAACATGGTCTCGTTCATCAACTCCATCTACAGCTACTTCGGATCGCGGGTGGTGGTGCCCGGCACCGGGCTCGTGCTCCAGAACCGCGGCGCGGGTTTCACGCTCGAAGAAGGACACCCAAACCGGATCGGCCCGCGCAAGCGTCCGCTCCACACCATCATCCCGGCGTTCGTCACCCGAGAGGGCGAACCCTGGCTGGCCTTCGGCGTCATGGGCGGCTCCATGCAGCCTCAGGGGCATGTGCAGGTGGTGCTCAACGTGATCGAGTTCGGGATGGATCTCCAGGAAGCCATCGACGCACCTCGCTTCCGGCATCTTTCGGGGACCGAGGTCGCGATCGAGAACCTGACGCCTGAGGGCGCGGAGGCGCTCGCGGCTCTCGGCCACACGCTCCGGAGTCCGCTGGAAACGGCCTTCGGCGGAGCGCAGGCGGTGATGCGGCTGCCGCGGGGATGGGCGGCCGGTTCGGATCCGCGCAAGGACGGGATGGCGGCGGGCCACTGAGCGCCGAACCAGGGAGCCCGAAAGCAGGCCGTCCGGTGCGAGCGGAGCGCCGAACCGACCCTTCTTCCTGGCGGGAAGGCGACCCGGGAGACGGAAGCTTCATTCCGTACTCGCGCCTGCCCGAAGGATTCGTGGAACGCAGCGGGCGGCGGAGCAGGCCGGTCGAGCCTCGCCCTGCCGCCACGGTCGTGCTCTATCGGGAGGTGGAGCGGGCGCCGCCGCCCGGCAGCCTGCGGCGGAGCTCGCCTGAGCGCCGATCGCTACCGAGTGCCGCGACGGCGCCGGAGTCCGAGGTGCTGCTCGTGCGCAGGAGTCGGTCGGCGGGCTTCGTGCCCGGCGCTTATGTCTTTCCGGGCGGTCGCGTAGACGAGGCCGACACCGCCCGGGAGCTCTCGGAACTGGCGGATCCGTGCCGGATGGCGGAGCTCGCCGGTCAACTCGGTCTCGACCCTCGGCCGGCCTCGGGCTACCTGATGGCGGCGGTCCGGGAGGCCTTCGAGGAGACCGGCATCCTCCTCGCTCGGAGCGACGGGGCTCCGGTACCGCCCGGAGCGGACTCGCCACGGGTCGGCCGGCTCCAGCAGGACCTCCTGAACGGCCACGGCACGCTCGCCGACGTGTTCGTCGCTCTCGATGCCCGGGTCGACTTGGAAGCGGTCGCGTATATCGCGCACTGGGTGACCCCGCTGGCCGAACCGAGACGTTACGACACCCGCTTCTTCGCGGCCCGGGTCCCGGACGGCTCGGAGGCGCTCATCGACTCGCGCGAGATGACCGACGCCCTCTGGTTGACTCCGCGCGAGGCGCTCGCTCGCCACGCTCGAGGTCGGCTGCCGATGATCTTCCCGACGTTGCGCACGCTGGAGAACCTGGCCGGTCACCGCAATGTGCGGAAGGCCGTCGAGGCCATTTCCAGTGCGTCGGTTCCGCGGATAATGCCGGAGCTCGTAATGGAGAAGGAAGGAGCGCGCTTCCGCTACGAACGCCGGTAGCGGCGGCAGTCCGTGGCGAACCTCGCACGAGCGCTACGCCGACGTGCCGGAGATACTCACTCCGATCTGGCGCGCCAAGCCACCCACGGCGAAGAAGCGCTCCAGCGTGAGCGGCGCGGGCCTAACTGCGTGCCAAGTCTCGCACCTGCGGGTGCTGCACGTCCAGTTCGTCCGTCCAGATACCGAGGATCTCGTCCACGCCGATGTCCGTGACTCGGAAGTCCTCGGGAATCTCGACACCTCCGAGCCAGTTGCCGTCAGGGCCGAGCACCAGCCAGGGTTCCGGTCCGCCGCTCTCGCTCATGCCACGAAAGGGACTTAGCCAGATCGCGCCGGTGGGGTCCACCAGCATCCGGGCGTAGGCCGGGCGGGTTTCCGGTGACGGCAAGTCCTCCATTGCGTCAACGTAGTACGGAGGCAGAGCCGACACTCCCGGCGGCAGGGGAACGTTGAGGCGGGCCTCCCGCTCCGCCCGAACCTGCTCTGCGTTTAGGGCCAAGGGAAAGTCGGGGATCCGAAGGATGCGGACGGTGTCGCCGCTCGCGTTCAGCTCTTCGATCTGCATGTGGTCCGAAGAGCCGACGAAGATCCTGTCGCCATGGGTGTCAAGCACAGAGGATTTTCTGAAAAGGGGAGCCGCGCTGAGGATGTCGTTGGTGTACTCCTCCCAGCCGGGTGTCCAGCCGATGGTGTCGCCGTTAGTGCTTTCCAGGTCGAAGAGCACCAATACCGTGGGGAACCGCACCAAGCCAACGGCGTCGTAGTCGAGCACCGACATTTCGACAACCATGAGTCCATCGCCCACGTATCGAACCTTGTTGATGTAGCGGTCGGGCCCCATCGTGCGGACCAGCCCGAGATCGCCTCCGAACATGGCCATGCGGCCATCCCAGTTGATGCCGAGCAAGGAATCGCCGACGAGTTCGATCTGCCCTAGGCTGGTGAACTCGCCCGGACCCTCGCCGCTGCCTCCCGCCGAACCGACGAAGTCGCCGTCGGCCGAGAACTTCCGGATCTCGTCCGAGCCTCGGTTCGCCACGACGATGCCGCCATCCGGAAGCCGCCTCACGTCCCCCACCCGATTGAAGTAGTGCGCATCGCCCGTGCCCGATTCCGCCAAGTCGAGCAAGGGCTCCACACCGACCCGCCAGTGCGCCGAATCACCCCAAGCCGGCGCAAACGACTCGATGATCGTGATACCGGCGCTGTCGCGCTCGACAGAGAGTGGAGGCAGATCGTCGTCGGTGGAGCACGCGCCGAAAAGCGCGGCCAGGACTGTGAGCCGGACTGGGGAGCCTACGCTCCGGCGGGTGGAGTTGTTCGCCCTCGGCATCTACATCTCCCGGTAGGCTGGGCCCGTTCCGCCCTCGCGGGGACTCCAGCGCGGGCCGAGCACGTCCGTCGCGCGACAGTCGACGCAGTTGGGCGCGTTCACGACGAGCTTGTCTTCGCGGTACTCGTATACGCCGGCCGGGCACAGGGCTTCGAGCATGCGGGCGTGCTCGGCGTCTACCGGTCCGTTTCCGACGTCCAGGTGGGAGGGGATGTCGTCCCGGGTCCGATTGCCGGAGCGGAAGACGGCGTCGAGCTTAGAGAAGGTGAGTTCTCCGTCGGGCGTGAACGGCTCGCGCTCGGTTGGCGGGCGTCGGGAATGGGCCGCGTCTTCATCCACCGCGATGCGCCCGCCCGGGAACCTGCCCCCGGTGAGCGTCATGAGGCCTGCGCCGATCACGCCCCGCGCCATCCCGCGCTTGAAGGCGAGTCGCATGTTGCGTCGCTTGTGGAGATCGCGTCCGATCTCGCTCTCGTCTGCGGCGGCCGTATAGCCGGCCAGGGCTTCCTCGGAAGTGTCGTCGTTACGGAGCGCCGAGAACGCCTGCCTTGCGGCGAGGATCCCGGAAAGTACCGCGTAGTGGACCCCCTTGAGCGACGAGACCTCGACGTAGCCTGCGGCGTCGCCCACGATCAACGCGCCCGCGCCGTGGCGGCGTTCCGGGAGCGAGTGGTACCCACCTTCCGGGATCGTGCGCGCTCCCCATTCGAGGAGTTCGCCGCCTTGGAGAAAGGGCTTGAAGAGCGGGTGCAGCTTCATCCTCTGGAGAAGTTCGTGTACGTCCAGGCCGGCGTCGGCGCTGTCGAGCCCCGCCACCAGCCCGAGGGAGATCTTCCTGCCGCCCATGGGATACATGAAGGAACCGCCGAAGGCACCCTTCAGCGGCCAGCCCATGGTGTGAACGACCCGGTCGAGCGGCCTGGGCGCCTCCCAGAGCTCCTTGACGCCGAGGGCGTAGATCTGCGGATTGGCGGAACCCACGCCCTGCCAGTCGAGCCATGCCTGCGTCAGCGGTCCCCGCGCGCCTTCCGCTACGATGGTGACGCGCGCTGCGACGTCCATCGCCGGCATGGCCCCGGGGCCGGCCGCTCCCGAGCGATCCAGACCGGAGGGCGTGGTACGAGCTCCGATCACCGCCTTGCCCGAGGTCAGCAGCGAGGCGACCGGGAAGCCGGGAAAGAGCATGACGCCCATGGCTTCGGCTTGCTCACCGATCCAGCGCACCAGCTCGGAGAGGGAAACGAGGCGGTTCCCGTGGTTGCGCATGGTCGGAGGCACGGGCATCCGCAGTGCGCGTTCCTCGGTCAAGAAATACGTAGACTCCCGCGTGACGGTACCGCGGAAGGGCAGGGAGTCGGGGGAGATGCCGGGGAAGAGCGAGAGGAGAGGTCCGGGGTCGATCACCGCGCCGGAGAGCGAGTGCTCGCCTATGGCTGCGGCCTTCTCCAGGACTCCGATCTCGATCTCTCCGCCCGCCTCTCCGGCCTCGGCGGCGGTTCGCGAAAGCCGGGCCAGCTCGACCGCCGCCGCGAGGCCGGCAGGCCCGCCGCCTATGATCGCGACGTCGAGCGGAACCGCTTCGGAGTCGGGTTTGGACTCGACGACTCCGCCGCCCGCGAGCGCCGGCCTGTGCTCCAGCGGTATCACGGAAGGCGCAGCGCCGCCGGAATGCGTCTGACGACTATCGTTTTGGACAAGTCGGCGTCGATCGTCACCCAGGCCGCGAGTCCGTCCGGACCGAAGGCGTCGGGGAGCTTCGTGCCGGCCGGGAGGGTGCCGGCGTAGGTGTCGTCGGCGCCGACGATGTCGATGGGGCCGCCGGCAGGTGCGGAGAGTCCGCCGATCCCACCTGGAATAATGGTTGCGTCCAAGTCGGACTCCGATTCGAACATCGACAAGGGATCGCCGGTCCTAACCACCCAGAGAGCGCCGTCCCAGCCGACTCCGAGGCCCGAGAGCACCGGCACCTCCGGGAAGAACTCCGGGTTGACCTGGTCGGTGAGGCCTGCCAACAGACCGTCCATCACGGCCGCCGCGTCCGACGGCATGAGTTCTTCGATGCCGTCCAAGGCCGCGCTCTGCGCCTCTCTGATGCGGGTTCCGATCTCGGCCCTCATCTCCTCCGTCACAGGTGTCGGCGTCAGGGGGCGTCGGACTATCCGGTTCAGGCGACCGTCGGCGTCGACCAGTTTCACCTCCCAGGTGGTCGAGTCGATGTACGCCAGACCGTTGTCCGGCAGGACCCCGAAAGCGAACGGCGGAGGGAAGAGCCAGGCGGTTTGGGCCCGGTCCATGGACAGGAGCGAGCTCATGTCGGCAAACGCCATCTCTTCTTCGCTCAGCTGCGTGATGTCCGGGTTCATCTGAACGCCGATGCTCGTGGCCTCCCCTTCAGACGGCCGCCAGGCGCGAAGGGCAGTGTCCACCGTGACCCGGTTCCCTTCCAGGCCTACCCGTTCGACGATTCCCGTCGGTCCGGTGTTCAGAGTCTGCACGGAAAAGGTCTGCTCGTCGATGTCCATGTCCATGTCGCTGAGCACGGTCCTGTAAACGAAAGCCCCGTCCCGTCCGGCCGCGACCCGCTCCGCCAGCCCCGCCAGCCCCGGCACCATCCCCGTCAGCATCCCGCCGGACGGCCGCGGGAAACGTACCATGCGCTCGTAGGCCCCGTCGGGAGCGTAGACCAGGAAGGCGCTGTGCTCCCGGTCCTTCACCACGGATCTGCCGTCGGAGAGGACCCCGAAGTTCACGGGAGCCCGAAAATCTCCACGTTCCCAGCCCATCCGGCCGAATTCGCGCGCCACGGCGCCGTCCACCCCGAATACGACGATGCGGCCAGTCTGCGGCCGAAGCCCCTTTTCGAAGACGAGGAGCTCTCCGGCAGAGTTGAAGGCGAGCTGGAGCTCCTTCGTGAAATCCGCGAAATCGCCGAACGGGCTCTCGGGTTCGGGATCGTCGGACTTGGGCATCGCCACGCTGTAGACCTCCACGAAATCGGCCTCCAGCGCACGGTCCTGCGCCGGCAGCTCGACGACCTCCTGGGCCGGAGCGGCCGAGGTCGGGAATATGACCGCCAGCAGGGCGGCGACGCTTGCGTTACGTATCATGGGAACGATGGCTGGGATGAACGGGGCCGGCGGTACGTGGACCATCTCGCTGGAACGTCTTCGGGAGGCCTTGTCCTGAAGGCTGTGCGGAGGGTATAGATGTGAGGCGGGAATCAGTTCCTTCCTCTGAGCAGAATGCGGCTTGCAGGAGCTTGCGTCGACGGACCCGGCGAGAGCTCGATGAGCTCGATCGACGACCAGTCCGGGGCCATGTCGCGATAGTGCCTGTCGAGAGGATTGCCGGACTGCCCGGTGGGGAGCTTGAAGTAGCCCGCCGGCCCGGCGGGGTCCATCTTGGCGATGAAGCGCTGCGACTGGCCGGAGGTGCTGGTGCGCGGATAGCTCCACGAGGTCGAGTCGAGCGCGGTCCAGGTCGAGCGGTGCACGGGGCGAACGGTGTAAGGCCCGCCGTGCGCGGCGTAGGGACCGATGTTGAAGCCCAAGAGGCGGTCGAGGAGTTCGACGGTTCCCAGCGGGTGCTCCGACCGCTCCCGGCTGACCTCGCCCCACGCGCGCTCCGCGAGCGGGAGCGCCGCCTCCAGGGCTAACTCCTCCAGCCTGTCGACGGTTTCGATCGCGTCGGTGCGGATGTCGTCCGCCCAGAGCGCAGCCTGGCTCCCGGGTTCGTCTCCCTCTTCCATGAGCCTGAGGAAGGCGTAGTCGGGGAAGGTGGCGCTCTCGCCCAGCTCGTCGGCCACCACGAGCGCCCGGAAGCGATAGAGCCAGGCGAAGTAGGGAGCGGCGCCCGGCGACTCGGGCTCCAACGACAGATCCCAGCCCCCGATCAGCTCCGCCAGATCCGTCTCTCCGGCACGGTGGGCTGCGGCGACGGCGCGGTCCCGGTAGCGCGCGGCGAAAAGCGAGCGCGTGTCGAGCTGGAGCTCCGCCATCTCCGCCACATCCCAGTCCGTCGCGTTGGCCACCACCTCGTCGATCCTTCGCGCCCGGTCCGGTATGGGGTAGTCCGCGGCCACCCTTCCCCAGGCCTCCGGCGACTGCAGGTTGTTCGCCGTGACCAGATAGCCGGAGGGCGGGTCCACCACGCCGGGCATCGCTTCCGGCGGAAGCTCCGCGGCCCACCCCTCCCATTCCTCGAAGGCGATGGCGCCCACGGCCCCCGGAGGACGGTCGGGGAGGTGTCCGACGAGACGGAAGGCGATGCGCCCCTCCGTTCCGGCTACGAGGAGGTTCTGGTGAGGTGAGGCGAAATCTTCGCTGGCCTCCAGCATCTCGTCGACGGATTCGGCCCGATTCATCGCCAGCAGGGCGTTGATCGGTCCCTTGGGCCGGAGACCGGTCCAGACCAGCGAGAGGATGAGATCGGCGGTCGGGAAGAGGTCGGTGATCACGGGTCCGCGCTCCGTCGACCGCACTGTGAGGGTAAGGGGATTCGCGTCCCTGACCGCGATCCGCTCCCTGCGGAGCTCGAAGGGGCGCCACTCGTCACCCTCCAAGTAGCTCGATCCGTCGGCGCTGACGCTCTCAACGACGAAATCGGAGTCGTCGATGTTACCGTTGGTGAAGGTCCAGGCCACATGCGGATTCATGCCGATGACCACGAGCGGGGCGCCCGGGATGCTTAGTCCCGCGACGTCCATGCCCGGCTGACCCCCGTCGTCGTCGGCGTGCTCGGTGCGCAGCGCGTTCAGGTACCAAGTGGAAGGCGCTCTGAGCCCGAGATGGGTGTCGCCCGCGAGCAGCGCGTGGCCGTCGGCGGTCCGTTCGGGAGCGAGCGCCCACGAGTTGGAGGCGTTCAGCCCGATGCCGTCGAGCAGCCCCAAGGGGTCGAAGGTGTCCGGGGCTCGGGCGTGGAGTCCGTCCGGGGGTTCGACCTCGAGGTCCCGGGTCCGGTCGGACGGAGCCGCCTCGGCGGATGACCAGCCCGCAGGTGGATCCCAAGAGCCGAGATCGTCCGCCACCCAGAGCGGCTCGTCGAGCGGAGTCTGGGTCATGGTCGGGTCCGAGCGGGTGTGCCAGGGTCGCAAAAGTTCGCGGTGCGCGTCGTCGAGCTCGGCCAACTGGGCGACGTATTCCAGATCGGTTGTCCACGCGGTCAGGTCCAGGGCCATGAGACGGACTATCGCGATCGTGGCCGTCGGCTCCCAGCGCTGCGGCGAGATCCCCAGGATGAGAAACTCGGGCGGCAGCGGCCCGCTCCAGCTCTCCATTCGCGCGTTCACCCCTTCCGCATAGGCCTGGAGCATGACGATCGTCGCGACGTCCAGCGTGACCAGCTCCCGTTCGCTCGTTCCCCAAATGTCGAGCGCGCGCATCAGGCGGTCGACCTCGACCGCGGCTTCGCCGAAGACCTCTGAGAGCCGTCCCTGGGCCGTGAGCTGGAAGAGCTCCATCTGCCAGAGGCGCTCCGACGCGTGCACGAATCCCTGGGCCCGGACAAGATCGTCCAGGTGCTCGGCGGTGATGCGCGGAATCGCCCACTCGTCGTACTCGACGGTAACCGGCGCCCGGAGCGCGGCGATCTCGATCTCTCCCGATCGGGGCTGAATTGAACGCGCGAGGTAGGATCGGGTACCGAGGATCCCCACCGCGACGCACACGACCAAAGCGAGGAACACGACGACCGTCCAGCGCAGTCTGCGGGATTTGACCGAAGCAATCATCAACGAGGCGAGATCGGAGGGATTATGGACAATCTGCGAAAGATACATGTTCGGAAACGTCCAGACCCGGCCTTCTTCCCCGGTCGCATCCTCTATCTCGTGGATGACGCCCAGCTCCTCGCGGCTCAGCTCGAGGGCGGGGAGGATCTCGCGACGGAGGTGGCTCGTCCCCATCTGCGAGACCAGATTTCGACGGACGAGATCACTCCTGCCTACATCTGCTTCTTCTACGACGACGAGCTGGGGAGATATCCGTACCTGGGGTTGCGGGCCACGGATCGAGCCACGGAAGAAACCGTCTTTCCGATCGGGCCCGGCTCGGTGCGCGCCGGCGGCTTCGTCTGTTCGGTGGCCGGCAAGCGGCGGGGCAAGGGCAGCAGCAGGGAGCAGAGCCCGTACGCCGAGCTCAAGGCCGGCATCCGTCTCGTGGTCGCCGAGAGCATCGCGCGCATTTACGAGGAAAACTGTCAGAACCTGGGCATTCTGACCACGACCGACTTCGGTGTGCTGGAACTCGTCCGCCGCAGGGAGCCGATTCCGCTGAGCGTCTTCACCCGGGACTCGGACGAGATCACTCGCCAGATCATCGAGTACGGCGGTCTCTTCGAGTTCAACGTGGCCAGACTGCGGGGCGACGCGAGCTTGCCCGCCACCCGGTGCGAAGAGCCGGACGCCCCCGGCCGACGTCCGATGACCGTGGCCGAGAAGATCTTTGCCAGCCACCTGCTCAAGGAGGGCGCGGAGGCGGGCGTGCCCTGGGTCGAGCCTGGGGATGCGGGCTTTTTCCGCACCGACATCCGCTTCAGCCACGAGTACGTGACCCCGATGGCGTCGATCTTCTTCGAGGAGAAGCTCGGAGCGGAGGCGCGCATCGCGGACCCAGATTCCGTCCTCTTTTTCCGCGACCACCTCACCTTCCTCGACAAGGTGATGAGCCAGGAACGGGTGGAGCAGGGGCTGCTCGAGGCCGCCGACAAGCTCGAGGTCAGGCAGCGGGCCTTTGCCGAGCGACAGGGAGTGAAGCTCTACGGAGAACAGGCCGGGCACGCGCTGGGCTCGGAGGCCATTTGCCACTCGAAAATCCTGGAGGAGTACGCGGAGCCTGGGATGCTGATCATAGGCACCGACTCACACACGCCTCATGCGGGGGCCGTCGGGTCGCTCGCGTTCGGTGTGGGCACCACCGCGATCTTCAACTCGTGGATCACTCGGGACGTGCGGGCACGGGTGCCCGAGTCGTTCAAGGTCGTCATCAGCGGCGAACCGCAGCCGAACGTGACCGCGAAAGACTATATGCTGGAGATTCTGCGCCATCCCTACGTGCGTGACGGCGAGGCCATCGGCAAGGTGATCGAGTACGCCGGCCCTGCGGTGCGGGCCCTTTCCGTGGACGAGCGCGCGACCATGACCAACATGGCGGCCGAGGTGGGCGCCTTTACCGGGATCGTCGGCGCCGACGAGCGTACCGTCGACTTCCTCGTGGAGGAGCGCGGCATGGAGCCCGAGCGGGCGCGGGCGCTCGCCGGGGGCGTGCGAAGCGATCCCGACGCCGAGTACGTCAAGGTCATCGAGATCGACGCGTCCAAGCTCCGCCCCATGGTCGCGCTGCCGAACGATCCCGGCAACGGTCTCTACATGGACGAGCTCGGCGCGGAGCCGGTGCGCATCGACATCGCTTACGCTGGCTCGTGCACCGCCGGCAAGAAGGAGGACATGGAGATGTACGCCCGGGTTTTCGCGGCTGCCGAAGCCGAGGGGCTGGGTGTGCATCCCGACGTGCGCGCCTACATCCAGTGCGGCTCGGTCGAGGTGCGCGATTACTGCTCGCGCCTGGGCTACCTCGATCTCTTCCGGCGAGCGGGGGCCGAGTTCATCGAACCCGGCTGCGGGGCGTGCATCGCGGCGGGTCCAGGGGTCACGGTGAGCCCGGACCAGGTGGCCGTCTCGTCGCAGAACCGCAACTTCCCGGGAAGGTCGGGTCCGGGCCAGCTATACCTGGCTTCGCCCTATTCCGTGGCCGCAAGCGCGGTCGAAGGGCGGATCACGGCGTGGTCGCCGGAGGGCGGCTTCAATCCGGTGTCGCGACGGAAGCTGGCCGTGGTCTGAACGGACCCGAAACGCCAAGCGCCCTGATGGTCGCTGCAGGACTTGAACCTGCGACCCCTACGATGTGAGCGTAGTGCTCTACCAACTGAGCTAAGCGACCCTCGGGAGGTCGCGGCCTCCCAATACCCCCACGGGGACTCGAACCCCGGTCTTCTGGCTGAGAACCAGATATCCTGGACCACTAGACGATGGGGGCAAGGCCCGGATGAGGCAGGGCCGATCCGCGCACGCGACCTGCGACCACCCGAAACCGGACGCGCAAGCTATCGAATCCGGGAGTGGGTGTCAAGCGCTCCCGGGAGGCCGGCGCGGCCTGGATCGCGCGGGACGACTTCCAGGTTTGGAGCGTGTAGGTGCGGCCAATCCGAAGGTGACCGATCAAGGTTCAGTCCTACAGCAGCGGCACAACCTGCATCCCCATGGCGTGATAGCCCTTGTCCACATGGAGCACGGTGCCGGTGATCCCGGCGGCGAGCGGAGATACGAGGAAGGCGGCGGCGTTCGCTACGTCCTCGGCGGTGTTCGCCCCCCCGAGCGCCGAATTCGCGTCGTAGTAGTCGACCATGCGTTCGATCTCTCCGATGGCACGAGCGGCACGGCTGCCCAGCGGACCCGCGCTGATGGAGTTGACCCGGATGCCGCGACTGCGTCCCGCCTCGAAGGCGAGGGTGCGCGTATCGCTCTCCAGCGCGGCCTTGGCCGAACTCATCCCTCCGCCGTAACCGGGCACGACCCGCTCGGCGGCAAGATAGGAGAGCGACACCACTGCAGCTCCCCTGCTCATCAGGGGCGCCATGCGCGACACCATGCTCACCAGCGAGTAGGCGCTAGCTCCCACCGCGGCGAGGTATCCGGCGCGACTCGTTCTGAGGAGGGGATTCCGCACTTCGGGCCCGTTGGCGAGCGAATGCACGACGATGTCGAGCGTTCCCGGTCCGAAGTCCTCGCGCATCCGGTCGGCGACCCCTTGGATGGAGTAGCGTTGCAGGCTGCGGTAGCGCTTGTCTTCGCGGACCGCCCCGGGAACCTCTTCGTCCGTGTCGAACGCGGCGTCCAATGCGTAGATCTTCTCGAACTCCATCTTCCCGCCGTCGGGCAGGGAGCGGTCGAACCGTCCCTTCCTCAGGCTTCCATTGAAGATGCGCAACGCCGGAGGCCAGGTTCCGACGCAGACCGAGGCGCCTCCGGCGGCGAGCGCGCGGCAGATGGCCCATCCGTAGCCCTGGTCGTCGGCGACTCCCGCCACGAAGGCCCGTTTGCCGGTCAGGTCGATCGGTAGCATGGGGGGCGGTCCTCAGTCGATAGCGAGGTCGACGGCTTCCGCGAGCGCGAGATCCTTCTCCGTGACTCCGCCGGCGGTGTGGGTCCAGAGGGAGAGATGGACGGCGGAGTAGCGGATGTCGATGTCGGGATGGTGATCCATGTCCTCCGCAGCGTCGGCGACGCGATTCACGAAGGTGACGGCCTGAACGAAGTCCGGGAAACGGAAGGTCTTTCGCAGGCGGTCGTCGTCAAGCCGCCATCCGGTTCGCGTGCGCATCCATGCGGATATCTGGTCGGTCATGGCGAGATCATCTCATCATCGTCGGCGCGGTGGATCGTCCGCTTAATCTAGCGAACCTCCGCTCGCAAATCCCCATTTCGACCTTTCCTCCGACCTGACCGCTCTCTAAACCTTGAGGAGCGCGACCACGAGGAGGAGGTACACCGTGAGCAGGGCGGCTGCCTCCCAGCGCCTGATGCTCCAGCGATGGCGCATCATCCCCCAGAGAACGAGCGAGATGAAGAGCACGGCCAGAAGTTCGCGCCGGAGGACGCTTCGATCGATGCTGACGGGCAGCGCCACCGAGACGGTTCCCAGGATGGCGGCGAAGTTGAAGATGTTCGAGCCCACCACGTTGCCCACCGCCAGGCTGAGCTCCTTGCGCGCTGCGGCCACGAGCGCGGTGGCGAGCTCGGGGAGAGAGGTTCCCACGGCCACAAGCGTGAGTCCGATGACGACCTCCGAGACTCCCAGCGCGACCGCTATCTCTCTGGCTCCCTCGACGACGGAGTAGCCGCCTACGACCAGCCCGGCCGAGCCGATGAGGATGAAGACGAGGTTGCGGATCAGCACGCCGGGTTCCCGGGGCTCCTTTCGGATCATCCCCTTCACCTCGTCGACGATCGCGGTGTCCCCGGCCTTCGCGTTGTAGAAAGTGTAGAGCAGGTAAAGGATCAGCACCAGCAGAAAGACGGCTCCGTCGATGCGTCCGATCA
Source organism: Gemmatimonadota bacterium (assembly GCA_021295815.1). Classification (NCBI taxonomy): domain Bacteria; kingdom Pseudomonadati; phylum Gemmatimonadota; species Gemmatimonadota bacterium. The sequence goes on from JAGWBQ010000017.1 coordinate 32,500, forward strand.
TCGGCGTCTCGTCCCAGATCACCATGGGGACGATGGCCAGAGTGACCAGGATCATCGCCGGGGCGTCCCTGCGTACCACCTGCCGACTCACCTCGACCGGGGTCACCAGCGACGTGAGGCCGAGTATGAGGCCGATATTGGCCAGGTTCGAGCCCATCACGTTACCGATGGCGATGCCCGGGTTGTTCTCCCACACCGCCACCGCGCAGGCCACCAGCTCGGGAGCCGAAGTTCCGAAGGCGACCACGGTGAGTCCGACCACGAGCGGAGGTATGCCCATGGTTGCCGCGAGCCGCACGGAACCGCGCACGAGCCAGTCGGCGCCGTAATACAGGCTGCCGATTCCGAAGACCAGAAGCAGGACGTCGGTGGTCACCCGGCCTCCTCGGCTTCGCCCCGAGATCGGGCCAGCTCCACCCTTTCCAGGAACGCCTCCCAGTCGACGGTCTCCACCCCCAGCGCCGCGGCCTTGGCCGCCTTGGATCCGGCGCCCTCGCCCGCCACCAGGAAGGCGATCCTCTGCGATACGGAACTCGCTACCGAGCCGCCTGTGGATTCCCAGATCGCGCCGGCCTCGGTCCGGGTCACGGGAAGCCTGCCGGTGAACACGACGGCCCCGAGCGCCGGTCGAGCCGACGAGACCGGAGTCACGCCCCGGGCGAGGAGCGCGTCGATGGCCTCGGCGTTCCTGGGTTCGGAGAAAAAGCCGGTGATCGCGGCGCTCATCTTGGGACCTATGCCGTCCATCTCTTCCAGCTCGTCCGCCTCCGCCGTCCGGAGCGCCTCGAGCTTCCCGAATTGCAAGGCGAGCGAGCGTGCGACGGCGGCCCCGACCTCCGGGATGCCCAAGGCGACGAGGAAACGGTCCAAAGGTGGATTTCTGCTCTCCCCGACAGACGCGACCAGCGCTTCCGCCGACCTCGCGGCGAATCCCTCCAGCTTCTCCAGCTCTTCGGCGGTGAGCGCGTAGAGGTCCGCGAGGGTGGCGACCAGTCCCTCGTCCACCAGCGACGAGGCCACCTCCTTGCCGAGGCCTTCGATGTCGAGCCCAGCCCGCGAGCCGTAGTGCAGGAGGCGGCCCTTGAGCTGCTCGACGCAGCCGAAGCGATTGGGGCACCGCGACCTGGGACCGTCCTCGACGATCCCCGCGCCGCAGGACGGGCACTTGTCCGGCATGACGAACGGCTCCGAACGCTCGACGACGGAGACGACCTGCGGGATCACGTCGCCGGCCCGCTGAACCACGACCCGATCCCCCACGCGAATGTCCTTACGGACGAGCTCCTCGCGGTTGTGGAGCGAAGCCCTCCTCACCGTGACGCCGCCGATCACGGTGTCGACGAGATGCGCCACCGGTGTGACGACCCCCGTTCTCCCGAGCTGCACCTCGATCTCCTTGACCCAGGTGACCGCCTTTCGGGGCGGGAACTTGTAGGCGAACGCCCAGCGCGGATGATGCGAGGTGCTGCCCAGCTCGCGTCTGGCCTCCAGATCGTCGAGCTTGACGACGATGCCGTCGATCTCGTACTCCAGCTTCTCGCGATTCCGTTCGATGCGGCTGCGGTACGCGACTATCTCGTCCACCGCGCCCAGGCGCTCGATGCGTTCCGGCAGACGGAACCCCCACGATTCCAGGGCGGCGAGGACCTCGGTGTAGCTGGTGAAATCGGGTCCGCCCGTGATCCCGAGCAGGTCGTAGCCGCAGACATGGAGGTTCCTCCGGTGGGTCTTCGCCGGATCGAGCTGGCGAAGTGCGCCCGCAGCGGAATTCCTAGGCGAGACATAAGGCTCGTCGCCGGCTTTCGTCAACCCTTCGTTGTAACGTTCGAAGTCCGATATGTACATCATCACTTCGCCGCGCACCGAGAGCATTTCGGGAACGGGAATCTTCTCGGACGAGAGCTGCAGGGGCAGGCCGGAGACCCGACGCATGTTGGCTGTCACCACGTCACCTTCCAGACCGTTTCCCCTCGTCACCGCCCGGACGAAGACGCCGCCCTCGTAGACGAGCTCGATCGAGACGCCGTCGAGCTTGGGCTGAACCGAATAGGCCGGAGTTTCCACCTTTTCGCCGATGCGTCCGTGAAAGCGGGCGAGATCCGCTTCGTCCGCCGATGAATCGAGCGAGAGCATCGGGCCGACGTGACGCGCGGTCTCGAAAGACTCGGCCGCGACCGCGGTTCCCGGCGCCCGGGTGGGCGAGTTCTCGGCGCCGGCGCCGGGATAGGCGGCCTCGACCATCCGCAGGAGCTGGAAGAGTTCGTCGTAGCGTTCGTCCCCTATCGCCGGGCGTCCGTCCTCATAGAGACGCCCGTGCCGGCGGAGCTCCCTCTGGAGCGCCGAGGCCAAGGCGAGCGCGGCCTTCTCCGACGCTTCGGAGCTCTCGGAGACGGCGGCCTCCGACCGGTCCTGCGGTGTCGACAGTGGAGTCGCTTCCTCGGTCAACGGCTGCTGGGAAGCCGTGAACCCGTGGGGCTCCCAGCCGTCGGACCGCAAGCCGCTACCGGCATCTCTCGGTATGTGTCAACGCTCGGGATAGGCGGCTCGGAACGGGGAGGGAAGCGAAAAGGCTCTCACCCTACCCCGCTTCGGTCGGATCGGGTTCCGACCCGATGGGGCAGGCGCCGACAGCGCCGACGCATATGAAACAGGTCTCTCGTCCCGCTCGTAGAATGGCCCGACCGAAAACTCGATGGCGGGCCGCGCGCGCCCGAGCCGGGTCTTCGGCCGCTAAGATTTTCGTTGGCGGGCGGATGGACGACTTGGGCAGGATCCGCCCCGTCGGAACAGCTTCAACTGGTCGGAGGACCGCTCATGAGCAAGATGATGAAGGTGGGGATGGCCGTCGCGAGCCTGGCAACCTTGGCGGTGATCGCCAACTACGCGAGAGGAGAGGCGGGCGAGACTTTCGAGAAGGTCCAACAGGTCTTGGCCGGGAGCTCGCAGGAGTGTCCGTTCGAAGCGACACGAGCGGTGTGGAGCGACGGGTCGTCCCTGAATGTGGATGCGGCCGCCGGTACGCTGACGGTCGTCGGCGTGGAAGGTCTCTCGCGAATCGAGGTCGAGGCGAAGGCGTGCGCGTCCCGGGAAGAGTGGCTCGACGATCTCGAGGTCACGCTCGCGACGAGTGGCGGCGAAGTGATCCTGGAGACGCACTATCCCGACCGGCGAGGCGGCTGGCGCAACATCGACAAGGCGAGCCTCGACGTGGAAGTCCGGGTGCCCACGGGCCTGCCCGTCGATGTGAACGACGCCTCCGGCTCGATTCAGGTCGCCGGCACCGGTGATCTATGGATCGACGACGCTTCGGGCTCGATCAAGGCCGAGAGCATCCTCGGTAGCGTCCGGATAGAAGACTCCTCCGGCAGTCTGACGGTGACTTCCGTGGAAGGCGATGTCGACATCGAGGACGGTTCTGGCTCGATCACCCTTTCCGACGTGGGCGGGGACGTGACCGTGGACGACGGCTCAGGCTCCATCCGCATCTCCGGAATCGGAGGCAGCGTTCTCATATCCGAGGACGGAGGCGGCTCGATCCGGGTCGAGGACGTGGCCGGGGATTTCGTGGTGGAGGGCGACGGAGGTCGCGGCTCGATCCGCCACAGCGACGTGAGAGGCGAGGTCCGGGTACCGGCGAAGCGTCGCGGCGGCGGAGTCTAGAGTCTACCGAACCTCACGGCCCGGTCACCTGTCCAAACCGTACGCCCGGACCGTCTCCACGCCGAGGGAATCCGAATGCACTCCGAGGACGAACTGTGCGCCGATCCAGGTGATCCGGAAGTCGCCAGGAGTCGCCAGAGAGCCAATGAGCCTGCCCTCGTCGTCGAAGATGTCCCACTCTGGCTCACCGGAATCCTCGACCAGGCCGCTTCGATACCGTTCCACCCACAAGTTGCCTGCTTCGTCGGAAAGGACTCTTCCGTGGACAGGGTGGGTGCTCGCGAACTCGGTCGCCCGGATTCGTTCCACGGCAGGACCCGACATTCCCCGGAGGCTCTCCTCGGCCGCAGCCCGCGATTCGTCGATCTCAGCTTGGGTCACTGCCCTCGGGACCCGGTCCACACGCACGATTCTGCGTACGGATCCCGATCGGTCATGGCCGACCAACTCGAATCGGCTCGATTGGCCATACCAGGCAAGGTTGCCGCCTGCCGCGAACTCTGCCCGCCCGCCGAAGGCCATTCCATAGCCGTTGCGGCCCAGCTGCTGGCCCGCGAACTCGCCGAGGGTCCCCAGAACCTCGCCATCACGGTCAACCGCGTACAGGAAGTGCGTGGACTGATCGCGGGTGTCCCGCGAGGGAGATTGAGTGCGGGCGTCGATGAGCAGGGTCCCGTCGTCGAGCCAGCCAATCACGTTCGGTGCAGACGCCCCCGGAAGCCGGGGAATAGGAAATGACCGAACGAACGTTCCAGAGGATGTGAAGTGGGAAACCCGCCCGCCCAGAGGATCGATCGCCACAATCGTATCGCCCGGCAATTCCGCAATCGTCCAGAGGATTGCGAATTCTCCAGGTCCTTCACCGCGTCGTCCGAACGTGCGTAGATGCCCTCCGTCATCGTCGAAAACTCGTATCTCGCCCGCCAGGCCTTCTGCCACGGCGATGTCTCCGCTCGACAGCCGTATGACCTGCATGATGCGTCCGAAGAGATCGGGTCCGTCATCCCCTCCCTCGCTTCGCCCGATCTGGAGTACGGGGGGAAGCTGAAGCCGCCATTGGTCGCCCGAGGCTTCGAGGGGACTCTCGGCGATCATAACACCGGCGCTGTCGCTAACGATGGTCGAGGAAGGGTTGTCGGGCGAGGCGCACGAAGCGAGGAGGAGTGCGGCTGCTGCGAGGCGGAGGGGACGAGGGGACGGGGGCAAAGCCGCTCCGCTGGCGACGCGCGCCATCAGCGACCCTCGGGAGTTATCAGGTCATACAGACCGATGTAGGGAATATCCAAATTGGTTGTTCCGGTGCCCCACACGCGATCCCCATCGGCAGCCTTGAAGGTCACGCCCGGCGGTGCGCTCACCCGGAACTCCGGCGAGCCGTCCGCCCCAATGACGACCCACTCGCTCCGGTCGTTCTCGGAGGTGGCCACGCGCAGCCAGACCTGCCCTGAGCGGGTCACGAAGAAGCTCTCGATCGGGGGGTAGTGGTCGGGAATGATCGATCCCTGGATGACGGCGCCCCGCAGATTCGCGGGCACTTGCTCGCCGACGGTTTCAGGCAACGATTCGGCCGTGCGCTTGACCATGGCAACGCCCTCGTCGATGTATGCTTCGCGAACGTCGTCGGGGATCTCGCGGAGCTTGAAGTCGAGCGTGCTTTCGCCGGCTGGCCGGCCATCGAGATCGTAGCGCCGGAGGGTCAGGCGGTCCGGGACATCGATTGCCCAATCAACCACGAGGACACCAGTTCCATCGGGCAATCGCGTGTGACGCGGCGGCGCGACCACCAGCCGGTGGGCGAAGCTGCCGACCCCTTCGATCTCCATGCTGGAGCTCTCCAGGACGGAAGCCACGGTGTCGCGCCCGGGACCGTCGCGGGGCCCGATTGCGACGGCCATCCTGGTCCGCTCACCTCCAGCGGCTTCGCCAGGTGGTCCGACGACCAGCTGCCGTCCCCCGGCAAGGGGCATCTTTCGCGCGTATCCCGATCCCATCTCGGGGCGTCCGGTATTCGCCTCGGTCCTGACATGGATGCCGGCTGTATCGAAGAACGACGTCCGCATCGCGAACTGGTCCTGGATCCAGAGTGTGTCCCCGGCAAAGCCCGCCCTGTATAGAGACGCGAACTCCCCGGGTCCCGTTCCACTGCCGCCGATGTATCGTATGAAATCGCCGTCCTGGTTCAGAACCCGCACCCTCGGGTCCCGTCCGGGGACCACGAACAGTCGTCCCGCACCGTCCAGCATAAGGCGTGGTTCGGACACGAAGGTGAGCCAGTCGGGCACCTCTACGGCGTCCCCCAGGCGGAGTAGCTCGCGCGCTTCGCGGACCGGCGCGTTCCTGACGGTCTGGCCGTCCGCCGTGCGGGTGGCCGGCGGGGTCAGGCAAAGCGCGACCATCGCGACCGCGTGGAAGGTCGTTGCGACGATGCGAGTCTTCATCGGTTTCTCCCTCGGTAGAGCATGTGGGGGTGCTCGCCTTCGCCAGCCCCGATCGACACGGCTGGCTCGGGTCCCACCTGCCATACCCGGGACCCTTCCGGAGGTTATGCGTTCTCAACTATCCACGGACGCGGGGCTTCATCGCGAACTCCCTCATGGCTCGTTCCTCTCGAGTTGATGGACGACCAGCCGCTCAATTCCAAGCGGGCCGGTCAGGACGGCCAGAACCCAATCGGATCCGAGGTCCTGGAGGACATCGTGGCGACACGGGTTCCATCGTCGTCGAAGCCCCGCCAGTGCTGCTCCGTCTGGCCGGGTGGGCGAAAGTGCCGCACCCAGATCAAGCCATCGGCGATGATGATGTCGTCGTAGGCGGGGAACCTGGTCGGCAAGGCGGGACGCTCAGTCTCCCAGTAACTATTGAACCGTTGCTCCCAATCGTCACGTCCCCCGCTTCGGTACGCCTCGTACAACTCGTCACGATAGGCGTCAAGGTGATCGTCCGTGACTTCGAGGTCGGGGCTGTCCCACCGAATCCGGTCGATCGTGGTTCCTGTCCAGTCAACCAGTTCGATCTCGTGACTGTCGGCCGTTCCGATCCAGGCGCCTTCGTCGGTCGCGGCAATGGACAGGGTGCGTCCCCACGTCAGCGGCCACGCACTGGACGGCACGCCACGCACGAAATACAGCATCCGGTCGGCCCCGGGAATCCCCTGGCGAAATACTCGGGGACTCGCCCCCTCACCGTCGTGGTAGACGATATCCGCAACCCATCGGTAGGGACCCTCACGGTCCGGCATCTGACTTTGGTCTGCGTATGGAGCCGCGTCGGGGAGCACACTTGATCAGGCGGTAGGGTGTCCGGTCACCGAAATTAAAAAGGTAGTCGTCCACCAGCTCTCCATCGTTGTCCAGGATGGTCACCCGGTATTGGGAACGGTCGTAGATGACGATCCGGTTGTCCCTTGAGCAGGTGGTCAACAATACGGGAAACTTGAACTCTCCGGGGCCTTCACCGTGACGCCCCCTACTCCACAGGTGGGCGCCGTCCGGTCCGAATCCGCGTACCTCGTAGTGGCCTCGGACCATCACCACGACACCGCCGTCGGGAAGACGCATCGCTCCGTCCACCTGGAACAGTTCGTAAGGCGAATCCACCCCTTGGCCGGGGCCGATGGAGAGGACGGGTTCGACGCTCGCACGCAATGCGCGCACCGGTGTCTCCTGTCCCCCGGCCAGGGCGACCGGTAGGCCTGTAGCTACGAGTCCCCCCAAGAAGACAGCGGCCACGAGCCGGGTCGGTTTGGAGCGACGGGGGCGGCCGGTGAGGAACGGCGCTGCCGCCCCAGCCGGGAACCTCAGCGTCGAGATCGTCAATGTGCCACTTCCTTTGATTGTGATTGGAAATGGTGCACCCGGGACACGGATTTCCCCGGCATCCCAGTGTTCCGCCAATCGGTGGAAAGCTCTAGCACGGGATTCAGGCCCGTTCTACCACTGCAACCGGCCGAGACGCCAAAGCGTGCGATCATCGCCGCTCCAACGGCCACACCTGCACCGACTCCACACCAAGTTCCTCGCTCACCGCCCTGCCCAGAATGTAGTCCCTCCCGATCTCGTAGATCTCCAACTGTTCTGGTGTTTCGACGAACCCCAGCACCCGCCCGCCTGGATCGAAGACGGTCCAGATTATGCCCGGGCGCTCTTCTCCGGGGGCTTCGTATTCCTCGACCCAGAGGTGGTTTATGGCATCGGACATGATGGAAGAAAAGGCCGGGAGGTACTCGGCTACCGGCACGGACTCGAGGAGTTGCATGAATAACTCCGTCTGAGAGTCGCTCGCGATCCGGGATACGTAGTCATCCACGTACGCACCGAGGTGAGCTGTCGTGGGCGTGCGCCGTTCAAGGTCAAGCCGGACGATCCGCGCCAGCCTGCCGCTCGTCGAAAACGCCTTCATCTCGTAGCGGTCGGTCCCGCCGATGACGACGAGTTCGCCCCAGGAGCCCAATTCAAGGGTCCGGCCGAAGGTTTTCGGGAAGTTCATTCTGGTGAATGATTGCATGAGGTGTCGCTCCGAACCCGGGTGCGTTCCCAGGGAATTCCGAAGCTCTCCGTCCCCATCCCAGAGTTCAACCACGACGGGATCGACGGAGATCGGGTCCTGGCTCGCCAGAATCGTGCCGTCGCGCAGGACAGTCGCCGGGCCCAGGTCATAGCGATCGTGGAGACTTCTCGCCAGGGGGATGGTCCGGACGAAGTTCCCTTGCGAATCGAACACGCTCATGCGCTTCGCCGGCCATTCCCAGGCGACGATCGAGTCACCCGGGAAGATCTCGACGCGAACAAGATTGCGAAACTCTCCCGGCCCTTCGCCCCTTCCGCCCCAGGTCGTCAGGTGAGTTCGCAGAGCGTCGCACACCCGCAGCTCCATGGTGCCGGCGTTCACCACGACGCTCCGCCCGTCCGGCAATTTCGCCGCATCCCGTCCGCCGAAGAGCAGGTAGGGGTCATCGCCCGCCCGCGCACGCCGATAGAGATCGCCGGCTCCGGTCCGATCCGCCAGTCGAGCCGCGAGTCGTCCCGAGGGCGGGAGTTTTCGGCGATCTGGATGCCGGCGCTGTCCCGCAGTTGGTACTGGGGCTCCGGGGCTGCGAAATCGTCGGGGTTGTCGACGCAGGCAGCAAGGGTGAACAGGATCGTCGCCGGCAGGAGGGGTGGGCGGATTGGGGATTTCATGGTCGGCTGTCCTCCTTCAGTGAGGATTCCGGCGTGTATGTGTGTAAGCTACAATTTACAGAAAGCGATCTACACATAACGGGCCTGATGGCTTCGGGATTCATTTCAGCTTGGATGACCCGACCCGATAGAGCTCCTCGAAGTCGGGGGTCAGGGGGCTGTCTTCCCCGAGGAGGGTGATGATCTCCTGGGGGGACCGTCCCGCCGGAAACCGGGTCAGAGTGGTTGAGCCGTTCGCCGGATTCGGTTTTCGAACCTTCGCCCTGCGCCCGGCCTACTTCTCCAGCCCGTACATCCGCACGTATTCCACCCCCTGCTCCCCGCTCCACACACCCAGAACGTAATCCTCGCCGATTTCCATGCCGGTGTTTTCCCTTCCCACGGCCAGAATTAGCCCCGGTGGCATGGCGACGGACCCCAGCCAGGTGCCGTCCGGTGCGTAGACCTCGAAGGGGGACCTTTCGGAACCGTAGACGGCAAACGGCTCCACCCAGAGGTTTCCGGCTGCGTCCAGACGGATCGACCCGAGGACCGGGAGGGTGGGAGCCATCGGTGCCTTGCGCCAGACCGGCTTGCTCGCTTCCGCTTGCTCTTCCGAATAGCCACCGTAGGCGACGTTCCGCCTGGCCATCCATTCGACGTAGGCCTCCACATCCTCGGACGTCACCTCCCGGGCCGGCTCATCCCGGCGCAGGATCGCCTTGGTGGCACCGTCGTCGAGGGAAACCGAACGCACAGAGAACACCTCGGTATCGACCAGGGCGAGCCGCCCGCCCGCCGTCGCCAGTTGGGGTCCCCTTCCGAACTCGTACCCGCGATAGCTGATGCTCGACTCCATCCGAGTGATGTATTGCTCGGCTCCGGGAATGTCCATCAACGTGGCCACAGCCCCGTCGTCGAGGGAAAAAGTGGTGATCCGGATGCCCGGCCACCGCACGACTCCGATTGGAATCTCCCCCTCCAGGTCCTGGAAGATCAGGACGAGACGGCGCTCCGACACGCCGACGACCCTGGTCGGCGGGGATCCTGACCAGGGAGATTCGATGCGCATGGTCCGGGCAACAACGCCTTCGGGCCCGAATATCTGCACGCGGCCCAGAGCACCGTCGTAGGTGACCACGGAATCGCCTGGCAACAACCCCACGAAGGTAAGGAAAGCGTGTTCTCCGGGACCCTCTCCCTGGCCCCCCGTTCGCCACATGAACGTGCCGTTTCGGTCGTATCGGCGCAGTTCGCCACTCGCCCACTCACCGAGAACGATGTCGCCGTTGCTCAGGCGGACGGCCCCCATCACCCCGTCGAGCAGGTACTCGTCTGATCCGTCTACGGCGCCGATTTCGAGCAGGGGTTCCTCGCTGATCGTCCAGCCTTCACCGGATCCCCACTGGGGAGCCAGTGCGGTGGTGATGGGGATTCCGGCGGAATCGGTCCTGATCGTGGTCCTGGACTCCGAGGGCGAATCGCAGGTGCCCAGTGCGAGAGTCGCGACGCAAAGCAGGACCATGCCGGGCGCTGCGAGCCGCCGCCTGATCGATTCAATCCGGCTGTTGCGTTGACCTCTCTTGACGATCCATCGCTCGACAACCATAGGTCTGAGGCGGAAGTAGGGATGGATGGCCGGGGCTTCGATCCCCGCCCTCTCAATTCACCGCTCGAAACCGCACCCGCGCCACCCGCTGCACACCGAGCGAGTCGGCAGTAACCCCGTACAGGGCGGAGTCGAATACCCGGGGCGTCGGAAAGTCTCGAACCCGGCTCGGCCACCGATACACTGCCACCAGCGTCGTTCCCTCGTAGACGTCGGCCTCGCGCATCGCCGCTCCGTCCGCCGCCGTCTTCTCGATCCACAACCGGCCTGCGGCGTCAAAGAACATGCGTGCCAGCGGAGCCTTGCGGTCGGGAATCCCGAACGGGTGCTCGTCGAGTCCGGCGCGGTCCCGCTCGCGTTCCATCTGGCGTTCTGCCGCAGCCAGCTCGTCCGCGCTCGGTGCCGGTCCCCGGAGCGCGGGACCCTCGATCACGGAAACGGTGCCGTCCGGACCATGGTAGTTGATCGCATACTCCGTGCTCACCGCCTCCGCCCATGTGCCCCCGTTCGCGTGGGCGCGAACCCACCGCGGTCCGAAAGGCGCATGGACGTAGACAATGCCCCGCATGTTCCCCATTTCGAACGGCACCGTCTTCTGGCCGGCTTTCTGCCGCTCCGAATCCGCCATGACCACGGTGTCCACGACCCCGTCGTGACGCAGTCGCAGTCGCGCCTCCAGGCTCACGTCATCGTCGCCTCGCACGGGTCCGACGGCGACCAGCTGGCCCTCCGCGTCGAAGGTGAACGGATCGTTGAGACCGACATGTCCGGGGTTCAGACTTCCGAGCACCCTCCGGTACTCCGCCTTCTCCGACTCCAGCCTGAACACGCTGTACCGAACACTCTCGCGCACCCATAGTTCGCCGTCCGGACCGAACTGCAGACTACTGGGGTCCGACAGCTCGCCGGGACCCTCCCCCGGGCCACCGAAGTGGAACGCGAAATCCCCGTCGGGCTCGAAGACCCGGATCTCGCTCGTATGCCTGTCGGTGACGATCACCCGTCCCCCCTCGTCGGCCACGATGTCCCCGATCGAGGAGAACAGGTAGGGATCCTCCCCGTCGAGTTTGCCGATCTCGAGCTCGATGGTGCCCTCGTAGGTTGGGACTTCCTCCAGGACAACTTCCGAATCCTCCTCCACCGAGCAGGCGGCCGGGATCAGGAAGAACGCCGCCGCAACGGTCGGTCGAGATGGAACCCGCTTCATGTCAATACTCCTTCACTGAATTTACCCGGTTGCACATAAGCCACATCCGTTCGGCGTACGCCCGGTGCCGGAAAATGTTCATCCAAGGAAGGCGAAACACTGTTACCCCGTCCAACGCACGTCATGGATCGCTACCGTGCTGCGATCCATTTCGTCACGCACAATCGTCAGCACTGACTGTCCGCTCACCTGCACCGGCCAGACGTTGGAGGGCAGTCGCAAATGGCCGATGAAGACGCCCTCGGCGTCGAAAACGTCCCAGACTTGATCGTCTTCCGGGACGCCCACCGTCACCCCTTCGGCATCACCAGGCCGCAGGAGCCACACGCCGCCTCTATCCGTGAACAACACGGCATCCCAGGGCCGTCGTCGTGCTTCGGGAATCGGCATGTCGGACAAGTGTCTTTCGTAGAAGCGCACCTGGGATTCGGGAAAGCCGACGCCTCGCAAGAACTCAACGAACTTGGACGCGGAGAAGTCGTCGATCTGGCGAGGCGCTCGATCGATCTCGACCCTGCGCTCGAGACCCGCCGGGCCGTACACCGAATACGACGCCTCCCCGGCGGCATCGGTCACGTAGACCCGGTCGTCCCGGAGCCCCCAAAGTGAACCGCCGGCGTAAGGTGCTGGAAGGACCCCGGTGTACGGCACGACGACCTGCACTCCATCCCGGAAGTACCACAGTGCGCCCGGGGCCTCCCACACCAAAGTAGGGGCCGCACCGTCCAACGGCATCGTCCAGATTCTGACGGTATCCCTGAAGGTCGAGCCGTTTGCCGGTAGGCGCTCCATTACCTGCGGAATCTGGCCAAGAAGGGTCCCAGCTCGGGTCACATGAAGTGGCCGCGGCGAGATGCCGAGGGACGACGGCATCAGTTTGCTGTGCAGGAACTCACCGTTCTCGGAAAAAACCGATAGTCGCCGGTGCTCAGAGTCATACGCGTAGGCACTTCCTTCTCCATCGAACCCGAGGAACGCGCTCCGCCGGAACTCACCGGGGCCGTCGCCTCTCCCACCGATCGTGAACAGATGCGCACCGGAGCCGGGGTCGAATACGCGAATCTCCTGGGCCTGCGAATCCGTGATCCACAGCGATCCATTCCGATGCAATCGAGCGGTGCCGACTCTACCGAAGAGATCCGGGCCTTCTTCCTCGGAACCGAAGACGCGCCCGGCGGGCTGAACGAGTTCCCCGCGAGGCCGCAGCTCATCCGTGTTCCGGACGATCTCGACCCCCGCACTGTCCGCGCGGCCCGGACCGATTGCCTCGCCCCGGTCGGAAACGCCGCACGCTGCCGAGAGCAAGACGACGGCAACGTGAGATCCCCGAAGGGCACAATGTATACCGGACATGACATACTGTAACGTGGATCTTGCATCGCGAACAGGTTGAGCGACGGGGCCCAGTCCGGTTGTATCGCCGGTCGAATGCCGGGAGGTGTTTCTTCCACCGCTAGACTCACCCCATGTCCTTCACCTCTTCCAGGCGGGAACGCCGACTCTGGGTCTGGACGGCGGTCGTCGTGGCGACATCCTGTTCAACGTCGATCCGTTGAAGCTGAACGCCGCTCCCACTATCTTCACCTCCGCCGTGGTGGTTGGCGAGTGCTCGTGGTTCTTCTAGCACCTTGAATCCAAGGCACTTGCCGCCTCACGTCGCCTCGCCTCCAGATCATTCGTGAACAAAGGGGGGCGAAGGAGGGCCGCGTTCGGCCCGGCAACCCTCTTCAGGCGCTATCCTCAATGAGATCTCGAAGAACTTTCGCGACCACCCTTGTCGTCGCCGCGTCGCTGATGCCGATCGCCTCGCCGACCTCGGCTCAGACCGAGGTTCAGTTCCAGTACGGCAACCTTCTCGATCAGTTCTCCAACGAGAGCGCGGGCTCCTGGGTGCTGACCCTCCAGCACGCCTCCTTCTGGAGCCACGGCGACAACTTCTTCTTCGCCGACTTCGTCACCGCACCCGACGACCGCGACCACGACGTTCAGGACGTGTGGATGGAGTGGTATTCGAACTTCAGCCTGGGCTCGATCTTCGGAAGCGGACCCGGCGACGGAGTGATCAGGGACGTCGGATTTCTCCCCGGCATCAACATCGGAGCCGATCCCAACATCCTGCAGATACTCCCCGGCGCGCGCCTCTCGTGGAAGTTGCCGGGCTTCCTCTTCCTAAACACCGATTTCAGCCTGGCCCTGGACAGGAGCGCGGGACTGGCCGGACGCGGGGCCCCGTCGACTGACGCTCGCTTCTTCTTCGACTTGAACGGCACTGCGGTCTTCGGAGGAGGACCGCTCCAGTTCATGCTGTCGGGCCACGCCGAATACGCGGCTTCCACCACCAACGAGCTCGGCGAGGAAGTGCCGTTCTGGGTGCTCGCGCAGCCGCAGCTCACGGTGGACGCGGGTGGGCTGGTGGGCGCGGAAGGCAAACTCTTCCTCGGGGTCGAGTACCAGTACTGGAAGAACAAGCTCGGCAGCCGCAACACGGAGAGCGTACCGCAGTTTCTGGCCATCTGGCGGTTCTGAGCCGGCCGACCCGTACGATGGTGACCCGGGTGTCGGATCCGTGGCCCCGGGACCACCCGCGGATATGGGCCCGGCCGGAGGATCGCGTTAGGTTATCCTGACCCTTCGCCTCCAACCTCAGCCCAAGATGTCCATGCGAAAGATCATGACCGCCGTGACCGCGGCCTGCCTCCTCGCTCCCTCCCTCGCCTTCGGCCAGATGGAGGAGACCTCCCCCCGCGGCGCGAACGAGGGCGACGGCCCTCACGAGCGTCTCATCCTGCGGGGTGTGACGGTGATCGACGGCACCGGCGCCCCTCCCATGGGCCCTGTGGACATCGTGATCGAGGGCGACCGGATCGCCGAGGTGCGTTCGGTCGGCTTCCCCGGCGTGCCGATCAACGAGGGACGGCGGCCCAACGGCGCCACGAGAGAGCTCGACCTCTCCGGCCACTTCGTCATGCCCGGGTTCGTGGACATGCACGCGCATACCGGCGGTTCGGGGAAGGCTCCGCAGCCCGAGTACACCTACAAGCTGTGGATGGCGCACGGGATCACCACCTCCCGCGGCGTCGGCCACGGCCCGATGATGTGGGCGCTCAACGAGAAGGCCCGAGCGGCGCGGAACGAGATCGTGGCGCCGCGCATGTTCGCCTACGCCCGCCCGGGCGAGGGGTGGGACCAAGGTCCCGTCAGGACTCCCGAGGTCGCCCGCGCCTGGGTGCGCTGGGCAGCCGAGCAGGAGGTGGAGGGCCAGAGGATCGACGGCCTCAAGCTCAACGCCTTCGATCCGCCCATCATGGAGGCGCTCATAGACGAAGCGAAGCGGCACGGCCTCGGCACCGTCGCTCACCTGGCGCAGACCGGGCTGGCCCGCATGACGGTGATCGACGCGGCCGAGATCGGCCTCGACATGATGACGCACTACTACGGTCTCATGGAGTCCATGTTGACCGACTATTCGGTCCAGGACTGGCCGCTCGACTACAACTACAACGACGAGCAGCATCGCTTCGGCCAGGTAGGTCGGCTCTGGTTTCAGGCGGCGGAGCCCGGCAGCGAGCAGTGGAACGCTCTCGTCGACCGCTTGGTGGAACTCGGCTTCGGCATCGACCCGACCATGACCATTTACGAGGCGAGCCGCGACGTGATGCGGGCTCGGGAGGCGGAGTGGCACCAGGACTACACTCTGCCCAGCCAGTGGGACTTCTACGCGCCTTCGCGCAGGGCCCACGGTTCGTACTGGTTCTACTGGACGAGCGAGGACGAGTACCACTGGAACAAGTTCTACGAGAAGTGGATGCGCTTCCTGAACGACTTCAAGAACGCAGGCGGCGTGGTGACCACGGGCTCGGACTCGGGTTTCATCTACAAGCTCTACGGCTTCGGCTACATCCGCGAGCTGGAGCTCTTGCGCGAGGCGGGATTCCACCCGATCGAGGTGATCCGGGCCGCCACCTACCACGGCGCTCTCCAGCTTCACAAGCCGAAGGGGCTCGCGGACGAGCTCGACTTCGGACTGCTCCGGCCGGGGCTCAAGGCCGACCTCGTGGTGGTCGACGAGAATCCGCTCCAGAACCTGAAGGTCCTCTACGGCACCGGCGCGGTCAAGCTAAACGACGACACCGGCGAGGTGGAAAGGGTGGGGGGAATCAAGTACACCATCAAGGACGGCATCGTCTACGACGCCAGGCAGCTTCTCGAGGACGTGCGCGAGATGGTGACCCGGGCTAAGGCCTCGACGGCGATAAGCGAGCGTTAGCGGCGGAAGCGGGGCGGCGCGACCGATCGGAGTGGGGCCGGCGGTGCTCGGAGGCAGGGCCCCAGCTTGCGGGAGCTTGGTCCACGCCCCGCCGATCCAGCCGTGAACGTGGCCGAGCTGCGCGCCGACACCCCGGGTTGCGAGAAGCGGATCCACCTCAACAACGCCGGTGCGGCGCTCATGCCCCGTCCGGTGCTGAACGCGGTGACCGACCACTTCAGGCTGGAGGCGGAGCTGGGCGGCTACGAGGCGGCCATAGCCGCTGCCGACGCCGTGGAGGACGCCTATCGGGCCGTGGCCGAGCTCGTGGGAGCGCGGGCCCGCAACGTGGCTTTCACCGAGCACGCCACCTCCGCCTTCGTCGCCGCGTTGTCGTCGATCCGTTTCGGGGCAGGCGACCGCATCGTCGCCACCCGGGCGGACTACGTCTCGAACCACCTCCAGTTCATCTCGCTGGCGGAGCGTTTCGGGGTAGAAGTCGTGGTCGCGCCCGATCTCCCTGAGGGCGGAGTGGACCCGGACGCCCTCGCCTCCATCGTGCACCGCCAACGCCCCAGGCTGGTGACCGCGACCCATATGCCGACGAGCTCGGGACTGGTCCAGGACGTGGCGGCTGTCGGCCGGATCTGCCGCGCGCGCGGCGTCACCTATCTGGTGGACGCCTGCCAGTCGGTGGGGCAAATGCCCTTGGACGTGGGCGAGATCGGCTGCGATTTCCTCTCGGCCACCGCTCGCAAATTCCTGCGCGGTCCGAGGGGCGCGGGCTTTCTCTACGTCTCGGACCGGGTGCTCGACTCGGGACTCCATCCCCTGTTTCCCGACCTGCGCGGCGCGAGCTGGATCGCCGAAGATCTCTACCAGCCCGATCCGAGCGCCCGTCGCTTCGAGACCTGGGAATTCGCTTGGGGGCTGGCGCTGGGGATGGGCGAAGCCGCGAGGTACGCCCTCGACCTGGGGCTCGACCGCATCTCCGAGCGGGTGCGGGCGCTGTCGGACCGGCTGCGGAGAATGCTGGCGGAGCTGCCTGGTGTCCGGGTCCTCGATCGGGGGGCGGAGCTTTCGGCGATAGTCACTGCGTCGGTGGAGGGCCGGGAGCCCCGAGAGCTCGCCGGGGCGCTGCGTCGGGCGGGCGTGAATGCGACCGGCCAAGGGCGTGCCGACGCCCTTCTGGACTACGACGCCAAGGGTGTGGAGGGAGCCCTGCGTCTCTCGCCGCACTGCTACAACACGGTTGAAGAGTTGGAAAGGACGGTCGCCCTCCTCTCCGAGCTGGCCGGGCAGGCGAGAACGGGCTTCGACCTACCCCAAACCTGAAGGCGGGGAGAATTGCAACCCGACGTCGAGCGCGAGCTGATCCGCAAGTGTCGCAGCGGCGAGCACCGCTTCTTCGAGCCGCTGGTGCGAGCGTACGAAGTGGCCGGACTGCGGCTCGCCGTGGCCATGCTCGGCAATATCGAGGATGCCGAAGACGTGCTTCAGGAGGCCTTCCTCAAGGCGTACTCTTCCCTCGAATCCTTCGAGGACGGGAAGCCGTTCGGACCCTGGTTCTTCCAGATTCTCCGCAATCGCTGCCGGGACCAGCTCAGACGCCGGAAGGCGAGATTCGCCCGCGAGCTCCTCGACGAACCCGATCCTGCCACGACGATCGCCAGCGATGCGACCCACCCGGAAAGGATTCGGCAGAAGAACGCGGCGCGCGAGCTGCTCTGGCGAGGTCTCGGCGAGATCTCGGCCGACCACCGCGAGGTCATCGTGCTCAAGGAACTCCAGGGTTTCCGCTACGGCGAGATCGGGGAGATGCTCGGCGTGCCGGAGGGCACCGTCGCCAGCCGGCTCTTCAATGCGCGAACTGCTCTCCGAGATGCTATAATAAGACTCGGTGGGAGAGACACCTGAGGACGTACCATGAGAGATCAGATTTCGAAGGACGACATCATGCGGTTCCTCGACGGCGAGATGACGCCCGAGGAGAGCGGCGAGTTCAAGGCCAGGATGGCCGAATCCACCGAGCTCAAGCGCGAGGTGGAGCTATACCGCAAGATGCGCGAGGAGCTGCGGGAACTTCCGCTGCGCTCGAAATCCCGCGCCGCTTCGGCCTGGGACAAGGTGGGCCACAGGCTCGAGCGTCCGGTCGGGTGGATCTTCCTGATCGCCGGCACCGTGGCCTGGCTCTCGTACAGCGCGTACACCTTCGCGGCCTCGTCCGCGGATCTCTTCGAGAAGCTCTCGGTCGCGGCGATCGTCATCGGATCGCTCACCCTCCTAGCCTCGATCATCTACAAGCGGCTGCGCCAGTGGCCGCGCGACCAGTACAGGGACGTCGAACGATGATTCTGACCACCACGGAGGTGATTCCCGGACGACGGATCAGGACGACGCTCGGACTCGTCCGGGGAAGCTCGATCCGCACCCGCCACATCGGTACCGACATCATGGCCGCCCTGCGAAACATCGCCGGGGGCGAGATACCCGAGTACACCAAAATGCTGGCCGTCGCTCGCGAACAGGCGGTGGACCGCATGGTGGAAGAGGCCGTCATGCTCGGAGCCGAGGCCGTGGTCACCGTGCGCTTCCAGACCTCGATGGTGGCCAGCGGCGCCGCCGAGATGCTGGTGTACGGAACCGCGGTGACGCTGGAGTAGGGGGGGATGGGCAGGATCGCGCGGCTCGCTTCAACCATTGAAGATCTTCGGGAAGGTCTCGCGGGCGGCATGCCGGTCGGGCGGCGACGGCCAGGACGCAAGGGTCGCTGACTTTCTGCGAGAGAGCCAACTTCGGAGACGCCCTCTCGGTCGCGTGGAGCGGGCCGCCATCGCCCCTTCGCGACGGACGGCTCTAGTTGATCGGCTCGGTCTGTTCGACCGGGTACTGTCGCCTGATGAAGCTTCCGAGAAGAGGAACCGCGAACGAGTACTTCCCGCGCCGGTTCCTGAAGACGATCTCCGATTTGATGAGTGCCGCGAGAATCTGGCTCGCATGACTGGGGCTGAACGCCTTCACCGACAGCTTCCGTGCGAGCTCCACGATCTCTTGAACGGTGAACTCGGCCTCGGGGTCGTCCAGTCTCGAAACTACGTGCAGGAGGTCGCGCTGCCGGTCAGTGACCCTCGACCATCGGCCCGCGAAGAAGGTGCCGTCCAGCTTCGCGGTGATCGCATCGATCGGGACATTCGGGTGCTTGGAACCTGTAGTGATCTGTGACATGAATACATCGAACGCCTCATGGCAGATGAACTGGATGAAGTACGGGTATCCGCCGGAGTGCTGCTCAATCTGGCGAACGGATTCTTCGGTAAACCGGATTGGGCAGCCGTCCTCCTGAATCGGCCTCGTAATCGCCTCTCGAACGTCGGAGGGATCCAGACGACTCAGGAACAGCACGCGAAACATCCGCTCCGAGTAGGTTCTGGCCTCGACCAGCTTCGGGAAGAGCGTGGGCAGCCCTGTCAGGACGAGAAGAAACGGCACGCCGTGTCTCTGGATGGATTGGAACACGTCCAGCATCACCGAGAGCGGGTATTCGTCCTTCCTGGCATGGTCGGCCAGGTTCTGGGCTTCGTCGTAGGCGAACACGATGCCGCGAGGCGGGTTCGGCGATGCCCGCAGAGCCTGCCAAACGAAGGTCAGCGTGGCTTTCAGGCGATCAGCCACCAGGCCGCCCGCCTGCTCGTAAACCGCTTGAAGCGTCTGATGGTTTAGGGTGGCCTCGAACAGGTCCGCTTCGCGATCGAAACCGAGACGTCGAACCTCCCGCCTCTCGTAGACGAAGTTGGACGTCGCCAAAGCGACGTCGTTGAGAATCCTTGTGGCCAGACGTTCTTCGTCGACGGTCGCGCTCTCGGAAAGATCCGCGCCCACCCAGAGCCAGCCTTCGTGCACCGTCAAAGGCTTGAAGGTGTCTAGCAGCACGGTCTTCCCGACACCGCGGAGCCCGGTGAGGACGAGATTCGAGAGGACGACGTCCTGGTTCAGGAGCTTGAGAAACTCCCGCCGCTCCTCCTTTCGGCCCGCGAGATAAGGGGGCGTATGGCCGGCCCCGGGACGGAACGGATTTCGGAACGCTACGCCGTTCATGGTTACTCCGATTCGTCAGGTGTCGTTAGGATAAAATCTAAATTTAGCCAGACGTATAACGATATCTGAATCCGAGGCCGGACGCAACACGGGGTAGTCGGTGCGAAACGACTTCAGCCCTCGAAGGTGGGAGGCGCGGACGCGCCGAGCGTTCTTGACCTCTATGGCGTGGAAGCCGGTCTTTCCGTAGATGATGAAGTCGACCTCGGAGCCGGCCTTGGTCCGCCAAAAATGCAGGGACGTTCGGGTTGGCGCGTAGGCGGAACGGCTGAGGCTCGAATCACGGCAAGAGATCAGGTAAGTTCAATAGGGACTGCACGATCTGCCACTCTTGCCGATGGCCTATAGCCGTTCCCGTCAAATCATGAAAGCGGGAAACCAGGTTTGATCGGCGGGAATCCCGGTCGCTACCGAGCGGCGTTCCGTCACGCCACCGCGATCGGCACCGACCACGTGCTGACCGTCCGCCGGGGCGACTCGAACTTGCGGTCCGATCACGATAGTATTACCATGGTAGTATGCAGTGCGATCACAGCGACAACCGCACAGGAGGGAGAAGTGAGACGCAGATCACTCAGCAGGCTGGGAGAGACGGAGATGGAGGTGCTCCAGCGGGTCTGGGCCATGGGGGAGGCGTCGGTAGCCGATGTGCATGACAGCATCCTGAAGGCTCGTCCGGTCGCCTACACCACCGTGATGACCGTCATGAAGAAGCTCGCGCGGAAGGGATTTCTGCACTGCGACAGCAGCGAGTCGCGATACATGTACACGCCCGCGCGTCCGCCCGCGCAGGTTCGCCAGGAGCTCGTGCAGGACCTTCTCGACCAGGTCTTCCACGGGTCGGCCGCCGCCCTGGTGCAGACCCTGGTGCGCGGCGAGACGCTCACGGCGGAAGAGAGCGCGGAGATCCAGAAGATGCTGGCCCGCATTGCAGCCGAGGAAGAGGAAGAGGATGCCTGAATTTCCGGAAGGGATCGGAAGCGCGAGCGTGCGGGCGTTCTGGGCGCCTGTCGTAGCCTGGACGGGGCTTGCCGGGGTGGCGGTGGTCGTGCTGGCGCGGGTGCGCGGACTTCACCCCATCGCCGGATACCGTCTGCGACAGGCGCTGCGGTTCTGGCGGCGCCGTGGGTTCCGGGGTTGTTGCCGGTCGCGCCTGCCCCCGTCAGCCCGGTGCTGTCGGCGGACGGAGTTGCAATGGCGCCATCGGTTACGGGTGGCGTCGTCCTCGCCGCCGATGGCCCCCCTGGCGCGGACATCGCCCTGGTATTGCTCGGCGCGGCTACGCTCGCGATTGTCCTGCCGGCGATAGGGCGGCTCGCCTCTTGGCGACCGACCTGCGACAGCTTCGGAGGCTTCGGCGGGTGGCCGCGCGGGTCGACGATCCGGCCCCGCGGAAAGTGCTGCACAACCTGGCCGAACAAATCGGCGTCCGCCGGCCGGTGGAGCTGCTGGAAGGCCCACCCCCACGCAATTCCCGATGCCTGCGGTGGCGGCGAGCCTGTTGGCGCTATCGCTCAAACTCAAGGAAAGGTTGGAAACCATGAAGAATTTTGCCCACAAGAGGCTCACCTTCCGGCAGCGTGTCGGCATTGTGCTCGGCGATGCGGGCGGCCGTTCAGTCGATGACCGAGGCCCAGCGCGCCGGGATCGAGTCCTTGGAGTTCTACCCCGAGTTGCCGGTCGTGCTCGCCCTGAGGACGGACTGGGAAGGGACCGTATGGGTCCACCGCCGAAGCGAGGAAGGGGCGGGGGACGACCCCATCGATCTGATCACGGCCGACGGACGCTACCTGGGGACATTCGCGGCCGGCTCCACCGCGCCGCCCGAGGCGTTCGGCCCCGACGGGCTGGTTGCCCTTGTGGAGAAGGACGCCCTCGATGTGCCGTACGTGGTGGTGAAGAGATTCCGGAGGCCGGAAGGGGCGCCCCAATGAGCCGATTCGCAATGAAGCTGGCGCAGCAGGGGTTTGGGCTTGTTCTCCTTTCAGCGTGCGGGGTTCCCGAATCCGACCTTCTCCCGCCCGGTCCCTTCCTAGGCGACTGGACCGAAGTCACCCGGATCGGCGAATACGAGGCGCCCGCGGAAGAGGTCTTCGGAAGCATCCGGTCAGCTGCGCTGATCGAACGTGGCGACGTGGTGATTCTGGATGGCCAGGGGGCACGAGCCGTCGGTTTCGACGACCAGGGCGGCTATGCATTCACCTTCGGTGGCAGGGGTCCGGGTCCGGAAGAGTTCGTGGACCCCACCGCCTTGTTCCGGATCGCCGACGACACTCTCGCATTCCTGAACCGAAGTGCACGCACCCTGCAGCTGTTTGCTCGGGACGCGACAGGGCCGTTCAGCGAAATCGGACGCCACCAACTGCCGTTCTGGCCCTCTGCCGGGTGTTCGATGGAAGGCCGAATCTTCATCCTGGGAGGCCACGAGGATCGCGCGGTGCACGAGGTCGACCGGGTCGGCGTCGTCCTCAACTCCTTCCCGCCGAGCGACTACG
>JAGWBQ010000018.1:0-56238 GCA_021295815.1 Gemmatimonadota bacterium
TGCCGGTGGAGAGAGCCCATTTGCGCAGGAGCAGGTGCCCGAAGTTGAAGACGACGAGGAAAATCGCCAGGGTAGCCGCCGAAGCCGTGCCCGCGAACCAGAGGAAGAGGGCCAGCACCGACGAAAGAGGCAGGAGCGCACCCCAGATCAAGGCGTCGCCGAGCCCTCCGAGAGCCGACCCACCTGCTTGCTTGAGTCTCTCGATCTCATCAGGGTCGGTTCCCTCGCACTCAAGTCGGGCGGTCGCGCCGAGCAGGAGCGGGGAGAAATACGGGTGGGTGTTGAAATAGCCGGAGGAGCGCAAGGTCGCACGTTCTAGGGCGTTGCGATCTCCTGCGTGAAGCTTCTTCAGGACGGGTAGAAGCGCGAACGCGAAGCCGGTGCCCAGGAGGGTGCGGAAATTCCAGGAACCCTGCACAAGGAAGGATCGCATGAGGACGGAGAACCTCGTCCGGCGATCAAGCCCGAGAGGGCGGAGATCGGGACCCAGGTGGCGGTCGCTCACAGGACCGTCGTCCCCAGGGCGGCCGCGACAACTCCCGCCACCACCAGGAGCATTGCGCGCCGACCCTCGAAGAAATCTGCGGCGAGAATGCCGAGCGAGACCGCTCCCGCAGCGACGATCAGCGTGATCGTGAGCCGATCGGCCAGCGGCCACGCCGCTTCGATTCGTCTCACCGTCGCCGTCCCCAGGATTGCTCCGGTGGCGGTCACCACGGCGCCGCGCGCGAAATCGAGAGTGATGGAAAAGAGATGGATGCGGGCGAGCCGGCCGGGGCTGACCCGCCCGCGCGTCCGCGTCCTCAGCTCGGGGACCAGCCTCGAGTTGACGGAGCGAAGCCATTGCACGGATTCCTCGCCCAGCCGTCCCCAGCCCAGCCCGAACGCTATGGCGAAGGGGAAGGAGCCGACCTCGTTCCCGGCTGCAGCACAGGCCACGGCTACCAGCGTGCCTGCGGTGGTGTCGGGGAGTTGCGTCACGCCGCTGGGAAGCGTGGCGAGCGCGAAGAGCTCCAAGGTCGCGCCCACGGCCACGCCGATCATCGGGACCCCGAGAGCCCAACCGGCCACGGCTCCGGACACGAGGGGGCGCGAGATCATGAACTGGCCCACCGAGGTAGAGTCGATGGCCAGCAGGCCCCCGAGCAGGGGCAGGATCGGCGACACCGTCAGGGCTGCCGGCAGCCCGCGGCGCAGCTCGCACGAGCGCCGAGAGGGGCGAAGCGCCGCGCCGGCAAGGCGCGATGAGGGGCGAATAGCACCGCTCTTCGCCCGAAGAGCAACACGGAGAGCAGCGTCCGGCGCGGATGCGGCGCAGCTCGAACGCCGTGGGAGGCTTTGTTCACGGGCTGCCTAAGACAG
Organism: Gemmatimonadota bacterium; assembly: GCA_021295815.1. Taxonomy (NCBI): domain Bacteria; kingdom Pseudomonadati; phylum Gemmatimonadota; species Gemmatimonadota bacterium. Next base: position 1,363 of record JAGWBQ010000018.1, read on the forward strand.
TAGGGCCGCGAGGCCGACCGGTGCGCTCTCCGGAAGATCTCTGGCCTCAACGCGGACGGACGAATTCTCGAGTTCGAGCAGACAGGCCGCCTCGCTCTTGGAGAGGTGTACGTAGCTCAGCCGCCGGTTCCTCCCCGGGCGGTGGTAGAGTCCGCCAAGGTTGACCTCGCATCCGCTCAGCACGCCGTCTCGAGCGACTTCGCGCATGGAGGCGACGTCCCGGGTGAGCAGCGCCGTACGGGTCCGGTCTTCGCGCCAGCCTTCGAGCTGCTCGCGCGTTCGCGACACGGTCGAGAACACGACCTCGACCCCGCCCGCGCCGAGGCGGTAGATGTCCTGCTCCCAGTCCGAGACCGCCAGTTCGTCGTCCGCGACGACGTAGCGGTCGATCCTGAGCCTGGTGCCCCAACCGAGCACTACCTGTCCGTGGATCAGACGCTCGTCGACGCGTATGAGGACGATCAAGTCAGTCCCCCGCTCCGAAGGAGATCGCGTCCCGTCCGCATTCCACCATCTTCCGCGCTATCTCCCCGGGGCGGTCGCGTTCGGCGTAGACGAAGGTCAGGAGCATGGGAAGGTTGACTCCTCCCACCGCCACCCGCGCTCTGTTGTCGCGGCAGCAGGCGTGCGCGGCGAAGCCGCAGCTTCCCGTTCCCAGGTCGGAGAAGACAAGCGTGGGATGACCGGCCGCCATCTCCTCGATCCGATCGCAGAGCTCCTCAGGTGAGAGTCCCTCGTTCGACAAGGGTCGGAGAATCTCGGCGCCGCCGCCGGCGATGCGTTTGACCGCAGACACCAGTCCATGCGCCAGCCTCCCGTGCGCGACCACTATCCCTATGACCCGACGGTCTTCCGAAGCGACTTCGACCTGCGCCGGGCCGGCCGTGCGCGTTTCGAGCGCTTGGGTGTCGGGTTCTCTCCGAGAGAGGTCGCCCTCTCCACAGACGTCCGTCACCCTATCCGGCGTCCGGAAGTGCGCTCGGCTTCTGGGCCTGATGGTCGCGGTCACGGTCGCGAAGTCTGCGCAACTTTCTCGAGAGGTGGCCGACCACTTGATCCAGGGCCGTGCGGAAGTCGTGAGCCTCTCCTCTCGCCACGACGCTCGGGCCTCCCTCGATCCGCATCACCACCTCCACCTCGCGAGTGCGTTTCTCCTCCGAGAAGATCACATCGGCCGATCTGGCCCGCACATGGAATTTCGAGAGTCTGCCGACCTGACGTTCCGCCATGCGCTGGACATATTGCGCGACGCGGCAGTTACGGGCGCTGATGCTGACTTTCACTCCTCACCTCCATTGGTTCGGGATGTTCCTGAGTCGATGCCAAGGTTACGCCATTACCCACTTCGGCGGTAGATGCCGTCAAGGACGCCGTTGACGAATCCTGGGGAATCGCCGCCGCCGTAGCTGTCCGCGATTCTCACCGCCTCCTGGATCGCGACCTTCGCATGCACGTCGTCGACGTAGAGTATCTCGACGCTGGCGATCCGGATGATCGCCCGATCGATGCGAGAGATTCGGGAGAGCTTCCAGTTTTCCAGATTGCCCGAGATTCGGGCGTCGATCTCTTCGAGCCTGAGGTGCAGAAGTTCAAGCAGTTCAACGACATAGCTCAATCTGGCTGGAGAGATGTGCCGTGTGGCCGCGACCTCGGCAAGCGCATCGAGGACGGTTCCCCGTGGAAGTGCGGTTTCCCAGTGGTAGTGGACCTGCACGGCCCACGCTCGGGCCCGCGTCCGGTCGAGGAAGGGGCGCGCGGCACGCTTCACACCGTCCGCCTGCCAGCCCACGGACGATCTTGCGCGAGCGCCGAGAGCGGGTAGCGTCGCGCCGGCAAGGCGCGATGAAGGGTGAACCACGCCGCTGTTCGCCCGAAGACCGAAACGGAGCGCAGCGGTCCGGCGCGGACGCCGCGATCTTCGAATGCCGTGAGATATATGTCCACGGGCCGCTAACCGCCGATCCGCCCGAAAACGGCGATCATCTCGGCGGCGGCGGCGGCGGCTTCGCGGCCCTTGTTTTTCCCGTCGTCTCCGGAACGGGCCAGAGCCTGCTCCATCGTGTCTGCGGTAAGCACGCCGAAGGTGACCGGAATCGGGGCAGCGTCGGCCAGGGCTCCCAACCCGAGCGCGGCGCGGCCGCACACGTAGTCGAAGTGCTGAGTTTCGCCCCTGACCACGCAGCCGAGCGCGATGACGGCGTCCGCCTCGGCCGCCGACACCACCCGAGCGCAGGCCTGCGGCAGCTCCCAAGCGCCCGGAACGCGATGGACGCGGACGGAATCCGGAGCTGCTCCGAGCTCGTTCAGGCAGCGGAGAGCGCCCGAAAGCAGACCGTCGGTCACCTCCGAATTGAAGCGAGCACAGACGATGGTGAAACGGCGCCCTGAGAGGTCCGCGTCCCCGAAGGCCGCAGGCTTCGGCCGTGCATCGCTCACAGGACGTGCCCAAGCTTGAGCCGCTTGGTTTCGAGATAACGTCGGTTGTGTTCGCCGGGCTCGATCTTGAGAGGCACGCGGTCGGTGATCTCGAGGTTGTAACCGTCCAGCCCGACGATCTTGCGCGGATTGTTGGTGAGCAGCCGCAGGCGGCGGATTCCCAGATCGAGGAGGATCTGCGCGCCGATTCCGTAATCGCGCAGGTCGGCCTTGAAACCCAGGTGTCGGTTCGCCTCGACGGTATCGAGTCCGCCGTCCTGGAGGTGGTACGCCTTGACCTTGGCGCTGAGCCCGATGCCCCTTCCCTCCTGGCGCAGATAGACGACCGCGCCGCACCCCGAATCGGCCACCATCGAGAGCGCGGTGCGCAACTGTTCTCCGCAGTCGCAACGAACGGAGCCGAAGACGTCGCCGGTGAGGCATTCGGAGTGCATGCGGACAAGCGGTATGCCGTCTTCTCCGGAGAGGTCGCCCTTGATGAGCGCGATGTGCTCGCGTCCGTCCAGAACGCTGGCGAAGGCCGCTACCCGGAACTCGGCCAGCTTCGTCGGCAGCCTGGCGTCCGCCACCCTCTCCACGATCCGGGTTCTTCGGAGACGGTAGGCGACGAGTTGAGCGGTCGTTATGAAACGGAGCCCGTGGTCGCTCGCGAACTCGAGGAGGTCGGAGCGCCGGGCCATGGTGCCATCCTCGTTGAGTATCTCGCAGATGACTCCCAAGGGCGAGAGTCCGGCCGCTTCCGCAAGATCGACCGACGCTTCGGTCTGGCCCACCCTTCTCAGCACTCCTCCCGGCTTCGCGACGAGTGGAAAGATGTGCCCGGGGCGGCGCAGGTCTTCAGGACGCGTGGTCTCGTCGGCGAGAAGCTCAATCGTTCGCGCCCGATCCTGCGCGCTGATCCCGGTCGTTACTCCGAACTTCCGGTGCGCGTCGACCGAGACGGTGAACGCGGTGCGCTGGGGGTCGGTGTTGTTCCTGGCCATGGGCGGGAGGTCGAGCGCCCTCGCCCTCTCTTCCGTGAGTGCGGCGCAGATGAGGCCTCGGCCGTGGCGGGTCATGAAATTGACCGCCTCCGGTGTGACCTTCTCCGCCGCCATGACCAGGTCGCCTTCGTTTTCACGGTCTTCGTCGTCCGCGACGATCACCATGCGACCGGCGGCGATGTCGTCGATGGCGTCCCGCACCGAATCGAACTTCATCGGAGCGCGCCGGCGCGGGCCACGTACTTGGCCAGGATATCCCCTTCCACGTTGACGGGATCTCCCGCCCGCAGCTTCCCGAGATTGGTGTGTTTCAGCGTGTGCGAGATCAGGCCGACCGCCACCTGTCGCTCCGATCCTAGTCTGGCGACGGTCAGGCTGACTCCGTTGAGGGCGATCGAGCCTTGGGCCACGGAGAGCGCGTGCACCTTCTCGGGTACTTGGACCCGCAGCTCGGCTCCCTGCTCGCGCTCCTCGAGGGAGAGCGTGCGACCGACCCCGTCGACATGGCCTTGGACGAAATGGCCCTGGAATCTGCCGGAGGCGGGAAGCGCGAGCTCGAGGTTGACCGAGCGGCCCGGTCGATATTCGCTCGCAAGGGTCCGGGAGAGCGTCTCGGGTATGAGTTCGAACGAGAAGGTGCGCCGGTCCGATCCCGTGTTGGTGACGCAGGCGCCGTCGACCGCGACCGAGTCTCCGGCTCCGATCTGGGGGGCGATCTCCGGAGCCCGCACTCGACACCTGGTCATGCCGCCGCCGAGCGGTTCGAGCTGAACCACCTCTCCTACGGCTTCGACGATGCCTGTGAACACTCTAGATCCTCCCTGGTTGTCTCGAAGACCTGGAGCAGGTCCTCGCCAAGCCGGCGCGGCGCCGCGACCGGACGCCAGACGCTCGCGCCCGCCATGGGGAATGCCCGTTCTCCATCGGGAAACGCCGGCACACCCCGGCCGCCAAGTAATTTAGGGGCTGTGAAGAGGTAGACGTGGCTCGCGAGGCCGGTTTCGAGGAACCCGGACGCAAGCGCTCCGCCGCCTTCGCAGAGAAGCGAGCGCATTCCCAACCGCCAGGTCAGAACGAGCGCCGCTCGCAGATCGACCCGGCCTTCGTCACCGCCGGGAACGCGATGAACCCGCACACCGGCGGCTTCCAGTCTCGCCACCCGTTCGGGAGAGGCGCTTCTTGTCGTCAGGACGTGGACCGGCGCCTTGCCGTCGGTCGCCATCCTGGCGGTCGGAGGGAGCAGGGCTCGGGAGTCGACGACGACGCGGGCGGGCGGCCGGCCCTGCGCAGCCCTGCGCACGGTGAGGCTGGGGTCGTCGACCAGCGCGGTTCCGGATCCCACCACTATGGCGTCGAAGCCGCTGCGGAGCCTGTGCGTTTCCACCTGTGCGTCGTCGCCGGTGATGCGGGTCGTCTCGCCGGGCTTCGCCGCGATGCGCGCGTCCAGACTCATCGCTAGCTTGATCGCCAGATAGGGTGTCTTCGGGTTTCCGGTATCCGAGCCCGACCGGCCCCCCCGGCGGTGCGGCCCGTGTTCGTGAAAGAAGGCGGGATTGTGGGTCCGGGCCGAACGGGCGCTCCAGACCGGACCTGTGGTCGGAATTCCCCGGGACTCCAGCCACTGCGCACCTCCCGCCCCCGGACCGGGATCGGCTGCGCCGAAGACCACCCGCTCGATTCCGGCATTGTAGAGGGCCCGGGCGCAGGAGGGTGTCTTGCCCAGGTGGGCGCAGGGCTCCAGGGTGACGAAGGCGGCGGCGCCGAAGGAGCGGTCGCCCGCCTCAGCCAAAGCGACGATCTCGGCGTGGGACCTTCCGAATTCGGCGTGGAATCCCTCCCCGACGACCTCGTCGCCGCGTGCCAGGACGCAGCCGACCATCGGGTTGGGATGGACCCGGCCCCATCCCATGAGCGAGATCTCCCAGGCGCGGTCCATGTGCGAGCGTTCGGCGGGAGCGACCTCCGGGCCGCACTTCGGCGCTTCCTGATCGGCGGATCCGATCACTCAGATCGTAAGCCGTATGGCGAGACTGAGAAAGGTCGCCCGGCCTTCGGGAGCCCAGCTCTCCAGCGAGCCCGAGATTTCCTCCATCCCCTCGGCGAGTCCCGCTTCGGCCGAGAGCTGGATGAAGAGGAAGTTCCAGGAGAGTCCTCCAAAGTAGAGGCGACGATCTCCCGAAATCGAACCCTCCGTCCGGGCGTCGTCGACCCGCATTTCGAGGTCGGCGTCGTAGAGATCGAGTCCGACTCCGACCACGATCCCGAGAGCGACGAGGTCCTTCCCCATCGTGGCCCTGAGCGCGGTCACCCGCGGGAGACTCGAGATCTCGGCCGCGGAGTCGCCGTCGCCGAGACGCACGGTGCGGCTGTACTGCCGTCTGGCGGAGAGGGTGATTCCGGGAACCGTGAAGGACTCTCGCAGGACGCCGATGCGTGCGCCCAGGCCGAAGCCCGTCACCCAGCCTTCGTAGCCTTTTCCGGTAGGGAAGCGCGTCACCCCCCCCTCCGCGATCAGGTCGATCGAGAAGAGTCCCCAAAGGGTGGGAGCGATGCGCAAACCGTCCCACACGCCGCTTGCGATCCCCAAACGAGCGGCGGGGACGATGAACGAGGAGGCCCGGGTCCCGCCGTCCCGCGCAAGCACGGTTGGAAGGGAGGCCGACGCGGCGCCGGTCCTCAGCCATGCCGCCACCCGGGAAGAGCGGCCGAAGCGCATTCCCAGAGTTGACGCCGATCCCGGTATCTCGGTGCCGAATCCGCTGAGAAACGTCACCTGGTCGACCGATTCCAGCGCCGCCACCGCAGCTTGGCCGCATCGTCCCGCAGGGTTGGCGAGCTGAGCGACGCAGCTCTCCACAAGAGGCCTCACACTCTGCGCCGACAGCCTTGCCTGCGATGACGAGGCGCCGAAGAGAGTCGCGAGCAGCGCGAGGAAGCACGGGCCTTTCGTTATGCATGCACGGCCCGAGACCGCATCGCTCGAGCCGGATCCGCTACAGATACTCAACCGAATCGCCCTCTACCACGTCGCCGATCTTGAACGCGGCGATCCCGGCCTCCGCCGAGGACGCCAGAACGGTCGATCGATCCTCCGGGGCCACGACCACGAGCATCCCGGCGCCCATGTTGAAGACCCTGGCCATCTCCTCCGGGGCCACGTCGCCGCCTCGGGCGAGCGCCCCGAAGACGCACGGCACCGGCCAGGATCCCCTGCGGATGCGCGCACCGAGACCGTCGGGCAGGACCCGAGGCAGATTTCCCTCTATCCCGCCGCCTGTGACGTGAGCGAGGGCGCGAGGTATCCCCCGCTCGACCAGAGGTAGAAGCGCCGGAGCGTAGGAACGATGCACCCGGAGGAATTCGTCGGCGACGCTGTGTCCGGTTCCGGGAAGGGTGTCGTCGGCCTTCAGCCCCATTTCGGCCACGATACGTCGGGCAAGCGAGTATCCGTTGGTGTGCAGACCGGATGACGCCAGCGCGACTATGGAGTCGCCCGAGCGGACTCTCGACCCGTCCACGAGCCGGTCCTCTTCGACGACACCCACGATGAAGCCAGCCAGATCGTACTCTCCGGGACGGTAGAATTCGGGCATCTCCGCGGTCTCGCCCCCGAGCAGGCTCGTGGAGTTCGCCCGACAAGCGCGGGCGACCCCGCCCACGACATCGGCCACGACCTCCTCGTCCAGCCTGCCCATCGCCAGATAGTCCATGAAGAAGAGGGGGCGCGCCCCTTGGACGAGGATGTCGTTGACGCAGTGATTCACCAGGCATTGGCCGACCGTGTCGTGTCTGCCGCTCTCGAAGGCGAGGCGGAGCTTGGTTCCAACGCCGTCGGCGCTCGACACCAGGAGAGGCCGGCGCATGCCGGAAGGGAGAGCGTGGACTCCGCCGAAGCCGCCCGCTCCAGATACGGTGAGCTTCCCGTAGGTGGATCCGACGATCTCGACCAGCCTGCTCTTGGCGCGCGCGGCGGCGTCGAGATCGACACCGGCATCCTTGTACGTCAGTCCCGCCCGGCTCCGCCTTGGAAGTTTCTTCTCGGATCCGTTCACGGCTACATCCTCTCCGGCGCCTGCACGCCCAGGATGCGGAGCCCGTTCCCGATGACCGTCTGAGACGCCCGAGCCAGCGCGAGACGAGCTGCCCGGAGACCCGGATCATCGACTAGCGCGGCCTTCTCGGGAGACCGCGCCGGATGGCCGGAATGATACCACGAGTTCACGGCTCCGGCTATCTCGCTCAGACTGGAACATATGAGGTGCGGCGCCCGCAGACGAGCGGCGCGCTCCAGAGCCACGGGAAAGTTCTCGAGGGCCAGGAGCAGAGTCCGCTCTTCGGGGAGCGCGAGGAGTCCCGCGTCGAAGCCCGTGCTGGGGACCGAGGATCGGTTGACGCCTCCCTTGACGAAGAGCGCGCATAGCCGAGCGTGCGCGTACTGGACCTTGTATACGGGGTTCTTGTCGGACCTGTCGAGAGCTCGATCGATGTCGAAGACCATCTGCGCCTCCGACCTGCTCATGAGGAAGAAGTAGCGGGCGACGTCCGCGCCCACCTCGTCGACGAGTTCGCGCATGGTGTAGCCGGTGCCGGAGCGCTTCGAGGCCTTGACCTCTTCACCGCCTCGCTCGACACGGACCATCGAGTGAAGAACGTACTCGGGATAGCCTTCCGGGATTCCGAGCGCCTGGAGGCCGGCACGCACCCGGGCAACGGTACCGTGGTGGTCGGCTCCCTGAACGTTCACAACCCGTTTGAAACCTCTATTCCACTTGTGACGGTGGTAGGCGACGTCGGCGGCGAAGTAGGTGGGCCGCCCGTCGCTCCGCACCATCACGCGGTCCTTGGTGTCGCCGAAATCCGTTGCCCGGAGCCAGACCGCGCCGTCGAGCCCGAAGGCGTGCCCCTCGGCGTCGATATCCGCGACGGCCCGGTCCACCATGCCTTCGTCGTAAAGGGAAGATTCCAGGTAGTACTCGTCGAAGCGTACTCCGAAGCGGGCGAGATCGCGGTCCTGCTCGGATCTGATGGCGGCCACGGCGAAGTTCCGGGCGCGGTCGAGGTTTTCCGGAACGGACTCGGCGAGCGCCCGGCCTTCCGACTCCACGAGAGCCGACGCGATCTCGGCGACGTAGGCGCCGTGGTAGCCTTCCTCAGGCACTTCCGCGTCGGGGCCGTCGACACCGAGCTTCTGGAGGTAGCGCGCGTGGACGCTCTTCGCGAGCCGCTCGATCTGGAGGCCGGCGTCGTTGTAGTAGTACTCGCGATGTACCTTCCAGCCTCGAAACTCGAGGATGGAGGCGGTGGCGTCACCGAGCGCCGCCTGGCGGGCGTGGCCGAGGTGGAGCGGGCCGGTCGGGTTGGCGGATACGAATTCGACCATGACGAGGCGGCCTCCGCCTTCGTCGGAAGAGCCGTAGTCGCGCCCTTCCGCGATGATCTCCGAGAGGAGAGCTCCCCTGGCCTCCGCCGAACGCCTAAAGTTGAGGAATCCGGGACCGGCCACCTCGACGGAGTCGAGCCCGGCCGCCCTCATGTCGAGACGGGCACGGATCTCCTCGGCTATCTCCCTCGGTGGTCGGCGCAGCCTGCGAGCGAGGGTCAGGGCGAGGTTGGAGGAGGCGTCCCCCAGCGAGAGATCGCGCGGGCGTTCGAGATGCACCTTTTCTATGTCCACGCCCAATTCGCCGAGCACCCTGCCGAGCTCGGCTGTGAGGGCCGGGTCAGCTATCACCGCTTCCCTTCCCGTCGCCTCCGGCGTCGCCGCTCGACGTCGCGATCTCGCTCTTCTCGGACTTGCCGGCTCTCTTGCCGTTCTTTTCCGAAGCCTTCGCGGCGCCGGATCCGCCGCCGACTTCGCCGCCGACTTCGCCGCTTTCGGACTTCGCCTTCCTGCGGTACTCCTCCGAACGGTAGTCGGTGATGTAGAAGCCGTCTCCCTTGAAGAGGAATCCGCTTCCGCCGGTTATTTTCCGGGACGCTTCACCGCCGCAACGCGGACATTCACCGGCCGGCGGGTCCGACATGCGCTGGAAGAGCTCGAACGCGTGACCGGCCTTGCAGAGGTATTCGTAGGTGGGCATGGGTTCCACATGGAGGCCTCGGACGCCGAGGAGGTCCCGGCCCGAATAGCCGCCACCTCGCACCGGGGCGGATTATAACGAGTTAGGGCATTTGGTCAAGGCCGGCTCTGGCCGACGGTCTACACCCGGTTCGCGGGCCGGTACCGTCCCCACACCCGCTGGAGCGCCCCGCTGATCTCACCGACGCTCGCGCCGGCCTTGACCGCGTCGATGATGCCCGGAACGAGGTTTTCGGTCCCGGAGGCCAGCTCCGTGAGCCGGGCGACGCATCCCGCGACCTGTTCTCGGTTTCGATCTTCCCTGAACGCCGACAACCTGTTCGCCTGGCGCCGCTCGAGGACCCCGAAGTCGGGCGATGGTGGTGAAGGAGGCTGCGAATCCTGGACGTGGAGGTTCACGCCGACGACTTTGCGGCGACCCGCTTCGACCTCGAGTTGATGGGCGTAGGAGGCGCGGTGAATCTCGTCCTGCATGTATCCGGTCGCCCGCGCCGCTCCCCCGAGTTCATGAATCCGCTCCAGGTGCAGGCGAGCCCGGCGCTCCACTTCGTCCGTAAGGGCTTCCACGAAATGCGAGCCTCCGAGCGGATCGACCGTGCCTGCGACACCGGTCTCGGACGCGATGACCTGCTGCGTCCTCAGCGCCAGACGCGCGGAATCCCGCGTGGGAAGCGCGAGGGCCTCGTCGAAGCTGTTGGTGTGGAGCGATTGCGTGCCGCCCAGCACGGCCGCGAGGGCCTGGACCGTGACCCGGACCACGTTGTTGAGGGGCTGCTGGGCCGTCAGGGTCGAACCGCCGGTCTGCGTGTGGAAACGGAGTCGGCAGGAACGGTCGGAGCCCCCGAAGCGTTCGCGCATGATGTGCGCCCACATCCTCCTGGCGGCGCGGAATTTCGCCACTTCCTCGAGGAGCTCGGTATGCGCGGCGAAAAAGAACGAGAGCCTTGGAGCGAAATCGTCCACCTCCATCCCGGTGGCGAGCGCCCTGTCCACGTACTCGATGCCGTTCGCCAGAGTGAAGGCGACCTCCTGCGGAGCGGTCGATCCGGCCTCGCGCATGTGGTATCCGGAGATCGAGATGGGATTCCAGCGCGGAAGCTCGCGGGAACAGAACTCGATGAGATCCGAGGTCAGACGGAGAGAGGGCTCGACCGGGTAGATGTAGGTGCCGCGGGCCACATACTCCTTGAGGATGTCGTTTTGAACGGTTCCCGCGAGCGAGCTCCGCGGGACGCCTCGTTCATCGGCGAGCGCGACATAGAGGGCCACGAGAATGGCGGCGGTGGCGTTGATGGTCATGGAGGCCGAGACCGAGTTCAGCTCGATGTCGTGGAAGAGCCTTCCCATGTCGTCGAGGGTGTCGATGGCCACCCCTACGCGACCGACCTCGCCGAGCGCCCGGTCGTCGTCGGAATCGAGTCCCATCTGGGTCGGCAGATCGAACGCCACCGAGAGGCCGGTCTGACCCTTGGCCAGCAGGTACCTGAAGCGTCGGTTGGTCTCCTCGGCGGTGCCGAAGCCGGCATACTGGCGCATCGTCCACAGCCGTCCCAGGTACATGTTCGCATGTACGCCGCGGGTGAAGGGATACTCGCCGGCCCGCTGTTCGCCGTAGATCTCGTCGATCGGAATCCCGGATACGGTGGACCGCCCACGTTCCGTCATCGGTCCGCCTCGAATTCGACGATGACCTCGCCTTTCGAGACCCGGTCGCCCCGACCGACCTTCACGCTCCGCACCGTACCGGCGAGGTGACTGACCAGCTCGTTCTCCATCTTCATGGCCTCGACGACGGCGACGCCTTGGCCTGCCTCGACGAGGTCGCCGGACGCTACCCGAACCGCGACCACCATGCCGGGCATGGGCGCTCGCACCGGCTCGGGACCGCGGCGGGCGACGTCTCCACCGACCCTCGCGCTCAGACGCTCCCTGACCGCCGACAGCGTCCTCACTCGGAAGCGAATACCGTCGATCTCGATTCCGTCGTTCTCGTGGGCGCGGACGACACGATGCGAACGACCGTCGGCGAGGAGCGAATCCACCCCGGAGTCGGCTACTTTCTCCAGGTGAGAAGCCACGCTTTCTCCGTTCACCGCCGCTCTCCCGCCGTCGATCTCGACTTCGTATCGATTTCCGTTCACAAGAGTGACTCGGCTTCTCATCCCCGCCCCCTCCAACCCGGCCTGACCGGCTCCCGGAGCGGTAGGCGCGGCGCTACTCCCGAAACGGCACCGCGTTCGGACAGGACGGCCGCCAGCGCAACCAGCGGTTCGAGGTCGGTTTCCTTGCCGGAAGCGAGCTCCGGGTACTCCTCCAAAAAGCGGATCGAGAGCTCGCCGGCTTGGAACGCCGGATGGGCGAGGAGCCTGCGGTGGAAAGGCGTGGTCGTCTCCACTCCCGCGACGACGAGTTCGTCGAGGGCGCGTTCCATGCGACATATGGCGCGGGCCCGGTCGGGGGCGTGGACGATCACTTTGCCGAGCAGGGAATCGTAATGGAGGGTGACCTCCTGGCCGGCCACGATCCCTCCGTCCCAGCGCGTTCCCGGACCGCTGGGAACCCAGAGCTCGCGGACCCGGCCTGTCGCCGGCAGAAAGGACGCGTCCTCGGCCGCAATCCGGCATTCGATGGCGTGTCCGGCAAACGCGACGTCTTCCTGCGAGAATTCGAGCTCCCTGCCCATGGCCACCTCGAGCTGAGCCGTGACGATGTCGATGCCGGAAACCAGCTCGGTGACCGGGTGCTCGACCTGGATGCGGGTGTTCATCTCGAGGAAGTGGAACTCGTCTCGCTCGAAGAGAAACTCCACCGTGCCCGCACTCCGATACTCGACCGCTCGAGCCGCCTTCAACGCTGCGGCGTGGACGAATCCGCGTTCATCGTCGGTGAGAGAGGGAGCGGGGGCCTCTTCCATCAGCTTCTGGTGCCGGCGCTGGATGGAGCACTCGCGTTCGCCCAGATGAACGATGTTGCCGTGCGCGTCGCCGAGCACCTGAACCTCGATGTGTCGAGGCCGCTCCAAGTAGCGTTCCAGAAAGAGGGAACCGTCGCCGAAGGCACCCTCCGCCTCGCGTCTCGCCATCTCGAAGGCGATCGCGATCTCCTCCTCGTCGCGGACCACCCGCATGCCTTTCCCGCCTCCACCGGCCGCCGCCTTGAGGAGAAGAGGGTATCCCAGGCCTTCGGCCACGCTCCTTGCGTCGTCGGGGTCGGCCACCGGCCCGGGAGAGCCTGGAACCACTGGAACACCGGCCGCCGCCATGGTGGCTCTGGCCCGGGTCTTGTCTCCCATGGCCGAGATCGTGGCGGAAGAGGGCCCTACGAAGACGAGGCCGGCATCTTCGACCGCCCGCGCGAATCCCGCTCGTTCGGATAGAAACCCGTAGCCGGGGTGGATGGCTTCCGCTTCCACGTCGCGCGCGATCTCCAAGAGCCTGTCGGCGGCCAGGTAGGATTCGGCGGCGGGCGAGGCTCCGAGGCGGTAGGCTTCATCGGCGGCGAACACGTGGGCCGAACGTCGGTCGGCGTCGGAATATACCGCTATCGACCTCAGACCCAGCTCGCGGGCGGCCCGGATGATGCGGACGGCTATCTCGCCCCGGTTCGCGACCAGGATCGAAGCGAAAGGCGCGGCGGCGGGCGGGTTCGGGAGCAAGGAGCTGGGTTTCACGTTCGCCCGTCGCGGAGCTGAAGGAAGCGGTCGGAACGGGGACAGGGGTGGCGGTGAGGGCCGAGTACCCTGCCCCTGCAGGGTCGTTCAGCCGCAGGGTCGTTCAGCCGCGAGGTCGTTCAGCCACAGAGCCCGGCAGCGGTGGGGCCCCGTGTCCAGATCGCCGGCTCCGTCCAGATCGCGGCCCCCGGGTCGTCCTCAGCCGTCTCCGATTCTCCCGATCACCTCGATTTCCCTTCCCTCGCGCATGATGGTCATGCGGACCTCCTCGTCATCGCCGTATGAGCGCAGTATGCGCCTGACCCGCGATGAACTCGTGGCTTCGCGGTCTCCGATGCGAAGGATGACGTCGCCGTCGCGGAGTCCCAGCTCCTCGTTATCCGCTTCGAGAACGAGCATGCCCTCGTCGGTGCCGAAATAGCTCGCGAGTCCGTCGTGCATCTCGGTGAGTTCGATACCGAAGTCCGACCCGCCCATGTATCTAAACGATAACCCATCTGCGAGTTGTGTCAACTCGCGCATGGGGGTTGACGAGGCATCTCGAACGCGATCACTCAATGGGTCCATCTCGGAGCTGGGCAACATTAAGGATCTAAGGGCCAGCTCCCTTCCGGAACGGGCCAGCGCTCTTTCGAGGCGCTCCTTCTGCTCCTCCGTTGCCACAGCTTCGGGTTCGGCGGTAACCCTCCTCTCCTCGCCGTCCCGCAGATAGGTGACGACGACGGGTTCGCCCGCCTCCCAGTCCCGAGCAAGTGCGACCAGGCGTTCCACGGGGTTGAGGTTGAAGGGATCTTCGAGAAATAGAGGTTTCTCATCCAGGGCCGAAAGCAGGGAGCGACCGTCGATGGCCGTGATGATGTCTCCCTCCTCGAGGCCGGCGCGTGCCGCCGGAGAATCTTCGGTCACCCCCGTGACCATGGCTCCCGCCGGGTCGTCCGCGAGAGTGACGCCCAGACGCGGACGGTCGACTTCCGCAAGGATAAGGTCCCAGGATCGGATGGGAACTGCCGGAGTTGGCTGGCATAAGCAGTTCAGGACCTCTTTGCCGGTGGGATCGACACAGCGGCAGTCCGACGACTGGGCGACAGCCGGTTCCGGTGCGGTGAGGGCGGGCACGGTGAGAGGAGCCAGCAGGAACGGGGCGAGAAGCAGGTGGCGATGCATCGGGTTACCTCCCAAGGGGCGAGGATTGGTGAAACGAGCCTTCCACCCGATTTGACGCCACAGGGGCGGAATCGGTTGCCGCTCGCACCAGGGGGAACCCTACCCGGGGAAGGTCCTCAGAGCGGGATGTTGCCGTGCTTCCGTTTAGGAGTCGACACATCCTTGGTTCTGAGCGCGTCAAGCCCGGATAGCAGGCGGGGCCTGGTTTCCCGCGGGTCGATCACGTCGTCGAGGTAGCCTCGGGCCGCCGCGAGATACGGGTGGGCGAAACGGCGGCGATACTCGGCGGCGAAGCGCACCTTGAGCTCCGAGGGATCTTCGGCCTCCGCCAGCTCGCTCCGATGGAGGATCTCGACCGCGCCTTCGGGACCCATCACCGCGACCTCCGCCTGCGGCCAGGCCAGATTGAGATCGCCGCCGATGTGCTTCGAGTTCATGACGTCGTAAGCGCCGCCGTACGCCTTGCGCGTGATGACGGTCATGCGGGGGACGGTGGCTTCGGCGAAGGCGTAGAGGAGCTTGGCGCCGTGCCGTATGACTCCTCCGTGCTCCTGCGCGACTCCGGGAAGGAAGCCGGGAACGTCCTCGAACACGACGAGCGGTATGTTGAAGGCGTCGCAGAAACGGACGAAGCGGGCGCCCTTGTCCGACGCGTCGATGTCGAGCACGCCCGCAAGCGTCGCGGGCTGGTTGGCCACGACGCCCACCGAGTGTCCGTCCAGACGAGCGAAGCCGACCACGATGTTCCGCGCGAAGGCTTCGTGCACCTCGAAGAAGGAGGTCACGTCGACCACGCGGGCGATGACCTCGCGCATGTCGTACGAACGGTTGGGGTTCTCCGGCACCACCTCCAGTATCGAATCGTCGCCGGACTTCAGGGGTTCGAGAGCTTCCTCTCCAGCCCCGAAGTCGTCGGAGACAGGAGGCAGCTCACGATTGTTCTGCGGCAGGTAGGTGAGTTGACGACGGATCGCCTCCAGACAGTCGAGCTCCGAAGCGTGGACGAAGTGCGCGACGCCGGAGACGCTCGCGTGGAGGTCCGCGCCGCCGAGTCCCTCCATGTCGATCTCCTCGTGGGTCACCGTCCGTACCACGTCGGGACCGGTGACGAACATATGGCTGGTGCCGCGGACCATATGGATGAAGTCGGTGATCGCGGGCGAATAGACGGCCCCTCCCGCGCACGGACCCATGATCGCGCTGAGCTGCGGGACGACCCCGGAGGCCAGAGTGTTGCGGTAGAAGATGTCGGCGTACCCGGCCAGGGCCACCACGCCCTCCTGAATGCGGGCGCCGCCGGAGTCGTTGATCCCCACGAGCGGGACGCCCGCCTGCATGGCCAGCTCCTGGATCTTGACGATCTTCGCCGCGTGCGCCTCGGCGACCGAACCGCCGAAGACGGTGAAGTCCTGGCTGAAGACATAGGTAAGGCGGCCGTTGATCCGGCAATGCCCCGTAACGACCCCATCGCCGAACGCCACATCGGCGTCGGAATCCGCGTTCTCTCCTGCGGTCCCCACCCCCCTCGGCGTCGCGAAACGGTCGATTTCGACGAAGGAGCTCTCGTCGGCCAGGAGCTCCAGCCGCTCTCGCGCCGTAAGTTTGCCCTTTTCCCTCTGCCGGGCCAGACGCTCCTCCCCACCCCCGCGCCCGGCCTGCTCGCCGAGGGCTCGGAGACGTTCCAGCGATCTCGTCGTCATCGGAGATGCGGACGTGGCGCCGCCGGTGGGTTACCTCTCATCGTATCGACGACCGGAGCTAGGAGCGTGTCCGGATCCAAAACCATCGAGCCGGGCTCGATCAGAGCTCCTTCCCGGATCTCGACGATGCGGGTTCGCCGGAGAACGCGACCTTCCTCGAAGGTGAAGAGGCCGGTGGCTCCCGGGATCTCGACGGAACTCCGGCCCGACGATTCGATCGCGCCCAGCAGCACCAGAACCGCGTCGAAGCCCAGAGCCGGTACGGAGCTGAGCAGCGTGCGCTCGAAGTGGGATTCGTAAAGGCGTCTGAACGCTTCCTCGTTCGCCCCATCCTCCAGGGACCCGGTCGGGGCGAAAACCCCGGTGGTGTGTCGATCGTCGACGAGCGAGAGCGTCGCTGGATGAGTCCACGCCGCGTTGCCCAGAATGTCGATGCCGAGGGTGTCGAGACCGAAGTGGGTGAACTGGGGCGCCAGCAGCTCGAGGGTTTCGGCGGGGACCGTGATGTATGCCGCGACCGGATCGAGAAGGCTCACGTCGAGCGTGTCGTCCTCCTCGAGCCCGAGCGCCATGATCTCCTCCGATCTCAGTGCGGTGACCAGGGTCGAAAGCTGGTCGGCGAAGTGAGGCGCCCCCGATTCCTGGCTGACCACGGTCATGACCGGCAATCCGATGCGATCAGCCTCGTCGACGAAGGCTCGAGCCTCGGCGTAGGACGCGGGCGCCCCTTCATGGAGCACCGCGACGCGGTCGTAGCCTTCCTCGCGGGCGAAACGAGCCATTTTCCGCGCCGAGATCGGGTCCGGTCCCTCGAGCGAGTAGGCCCACCTGCCGGCGGCGTCGGCGTTGCGGGCTGTGGGAGACACCAGCGGAACGCGAACTCCGTATCCTGCGGCCGCCCTGAGCGCGGCTTCTTCCAGATAGCCGACCATTCCGTCCGCTCCCTGCAATTCAAGCTCGCGCGTGTGGATCGAAGCGGTCAGCGGTTCGGCCCTGTAATCCCGGATGAGGAGTTCGATGTCGGCCCCGCGGTCGTTTCGTACCGCGACCGCCAGTTCGACACCCTGCCTGATCAGGTCGGCGAAGGAGGAGAGCGCGGGCGGGCCGCTGAGGGGCAGGACCGCTCCGATCAAGAGGTCTTCGGCGTGTGGAGCCCGGTCCGAGGTCGAGGTCCGTGCATGGTGTTCCGGCTCCGTCAACTGCCCTCCCGAGAGCGACGAGACGTGGAGCGTGCACGCGAGTAAGACCGGCAGCCCGCAAATGAACCTGGGACCCAGACCCGTCCGTCGGCATCCTGCGTTCCCGGAACCCTTTGGGCGCGATTCCGGAGAGAGCGCCTTCCGACTCAAACGAGTCTCATCGACCATCGAGACCTCCCAGGGGCTGTCCGGGTCTCAGTCCTCGACGTCCTCGTTCTGGCCGTCCTCGCCATCCTCGACGTCCTCGTTCTCGACGTCCTCGCCATCTTCGACGTCCTCGCCATCCTCGACGTCCTCGCCATCCTCGACATCCTCGTTCTGGCCGTCCTCGCCATCTTCGACGTTCTGGCCGTCTTCGACGTCTTCGACGTCTTCGACGTCCTCGCCATCCTCGACATGTCCTCGCCATCTTCCACGTCTTCGACGTCATCGACGTCCTCGCCATCTTCGACGTCTTCGACGTCTTCGACGTCCTCGCCATCTTCGACGTCTTCGCCATCTTCGATGTCCTCGCCACCTTCGACGTCCTCGCCACCTTCGACGTCCTCGCCACCTTCGACGTTCTCGCCACCTTCGACGTTCTCGCCGTCTTCGCCGTTTTCGCCGTCCTGGCTGTCCTGGCCGTCCTCGTCGTTCCCGCCGTTTTCGCCGTCCTCGATGTCTTCTTCCGGCATGCCTTCCGGCCCTTCATCGGCCGACCTGCGTTCCGGGCTCTCCACGGCGGAGAGGGTCACCCGTCGATTCCTGATGTCGAACTCGGACACCCTCAGCGTCACGACGTCGCCCTTGCGATAGTAGGGCGCGAGCTCCTCGCCCTCGTCGATGCCCGAGAGCGAGATGGGTACGAAGCCGTCGAGTTCGTTCTCGATCTCAACGACGAGCCCCTTCTTCTCGACCGAAGCGACCGTGCCCTCGGTTTCGGTGCCGGGCGTGAAGCGTGCGGCGAGCTCCGGCCACGGATCGTCCTGGAGCTGTCGCATGCCCAGCGAAACACGCTTCTGGTTCGTATCGACCTCGAGCACCAGGACCTCGACCTGTTGGCCCTTGTGCACCACCTTCGAAGGGCTGTCCACGCGCTTGGTCCAGCTCATGTCGGAGATGTGCACGAGTCCGTCTATGCCCGGCGCGACCTCCACGAAGGCCCCGAATGCGGTGAGGTTGCGAACGGTTCCGGTCAGCCTGGTGCCGGGTCGGTGCGTCTCATGCAGCGTCAGCCAGGGATCGACCGCGATCTGCTTGATGCCGAGCGAGATCTTCTCCTCCTTGGGATTGACCTTAAGGATGACGGCGTCGAGCTCCTGACCGATCTCCACGACCTTGGAGGGATGGCGCACGTTGCGCGTCCACGACATCTCCGAGATGTGCACCAGTCCTTCCACGCCCTTCTCGAGTTCCACGAAGGCGCCGTAGTTGGTGATCGACACGACGCGGCCGCGAACGCGGGCGCCGATCGGGTACCTCCGGTCGATCTCGCGCCACGGATATGGTAGAAGCTGCTTCAGGCCGAGAGAGATGCGCTCGCGATTCCAGTCCACGTCGAGAACCTTGATGTCGAGAGTCATCCCCACCTGCACCACTTCGGAGGGATGGCTGACCCTTCCCCATGACATGTCCGTGATGTGGAGGAGGCCGTCGAGTCCGCCCAGATCGATGAAGGCGCCGAAGTCCGTGATGTTCTTGACTTGGCCCTCGCGCACCTGCCCTACGAGGAGCTCCTTGAGAAGTGTTCCCCGCTCCTTCGCGCGGGCCGCCTCCAGCAGGATGCGCCGCGAGACGACGATGTTGCGCCGCTTGCGGTTGAGCTTGATGATCTTGAGATCGAAGTCCTGGCCCACCAGGTCGTCGATGTTCTGCACCCTGCGCAGGGCGATCTGCGATCCGGGGAGGAACGCCTCCACCCCCAGAATGTCGACCGAGGCGCCGCCCTTGATCTTGCGGGTGATGGTGCCGTGGATGGGACGCTCGGCCTCGAAGGCTTCGCGGATCTGCTCCCAGACCCGGAAGAAGTCCGCCTTGCGCTTGGAGAGGACCACGACTCCGTCCTCGTCCTCGAGGCTCTCGATGAGGACCTCGACCACATCCCCTTCGACGGGATGGGGACTGAACTCGTCCAGGGCCACCGAGCCTTCGCTCTTGAACCCGAACTCGAGGATGACTCCGCCGTCGTCGACACGGAGAACGGTGGCCTCGACCAACTGGTCGCGCTTGAATTTCGGGAAATCCGCGCCGTGCTCATCGAGGAGGGACTCGAATTCCTCCGTAGAGGTCTCGAGGATGTCCTCGCCGAACGGATCGTAAAGCAGCTCCGGTGAGATGGCGGGAGAAGATTGATCGTCGGTCATGGTTACGCTCGGGTCGGCTCCGCAGCGTTCGCGGAGCGCCCATGTCCGGCCGGGTCGGGCGCCGGAGTTGAGGGAGAAACGACGGGACCGCATGGGGGAACCCGTTCCGATGTCTCGTACACCGGTGTTGCAGAAATGATAAGCCGTACATCTTAGCGAGACGGATGTCGGAAGTCAAGAGACGAGCGCCGGGGGTCCACCTACCTCCGCCGGAACCCCGCCTCCACGGCGAGCTCGGCCACGATCTCGGTCTGCTCTTCCAGGGTGAGCAGTGTGGTGTCGATGACTCGGGCCTCGTCAGCCTCGGCCAGCGGCGCGTGTTTCCGAGTGGCGTCGCGTTCGTCTCGGATCCTGAGATCGGCGACCATCGTGGCGGGCATGGGACCGCCGTCCGTCCTGGCCAGGTAGCGCCTGCGCGCCCGTTCTTCGACCTCGGCCACGAGAAATACCTTGAGGGCGGCATCGGGGAAGACCACCGTGCCCATGTCCCGGCCATCGCAGACTATCGCCCCTAGGTCAATCGCCTTTCGTTGAAGTCCGAGCAGTTCATCGCGAACGCCCCGAAATACCGCGATCTTCGAAGCGAAACTCGTGACTTCGGGCGCGCGCAACTCGCTCCCGAGCGCTTCGCCGGCCGCCAGCACGCGAAAGCACGGTTCGTCGCCGAGGGGTTCGATAGCTACCTGCCTCGCGGCGGCTTCGGCGGCCAGCGCCAGATCCGTGCGCGCCGGATCCGCAGCGCCGTTCCTGAGAACCTGGAACGCGACAGCCCGGTAGAGGGCGCCGGAATCGAGATGGCGGCAGTCGATGATCTCGGCCACGGCGTGGGCCGTCGTCGACTTGCCCGCCCCGCCGGGGCCGTCGATGGCGATCACCGGGTCGGCTCGGTCGCCCCTCAAGCGCATGTTTCCGCAAGCATCCGCCAGAATCCCGGATAGCTGACCGCGGCGACCTCCGGTGTATCGATTTGAATCTCGTTCCCGGGGATCCTCCCGAGAACGGCGAAGGCCATCGCAATGCGGTGGTCGGCGAAGGCCCGCACCCGGCCCTGCAGCGGACTGCGCGACCCGAACACCGTCAGGCCATCCGGCCTCTCTTCCACTTGCGCACCCACCGCTCTCAGGTTGGTGACGAGAGCGCTGATCCGGTCCGATTCCTTGGCGCGAAGCTCCCCGGCTCCGGAGATGACGGTCTCTCCTTCCGCGACCGCCCCGAGCACGGCCAACAGGGGCAACTCGTCTATCATCCCCGGCACCTCCTGAGGGAGGATTTCCAGACCGCGAAGGTTGGAAGGGCCGGCGCGTACCTCGCCCACGGGCTCGAAGTCCGCCGAAGGGTTCCCGGCGTGCCGTCGGTGATCGACCTTCACATCGGCGCCCATGCGCCGGAGTACCTTGAAGAAGGCTATGCGGTGCGGGTTGAGCCCGACTCCCGGAAGCTCGAGCTCTCCGTCGGTCGCACCGACCACCGCCGCCGCTGCGGCGAAAGCCGCCGACGACGGATCGCGGGGTACGGCGTAGTCGAGCGGAGCCAGGCGGGAGGGCGGCATCGGCATGTCGACGCGCCAGCCCGACGCTTCGGGACTCTCGCCTGCGAGCACGGTCGCACCCATGGCGCGCAACATCCGCTCGCTGTGGTCGCGGGATCGGTGCGGCTCGCTCACGCTCACCGCCGCTCCCCCCACCACGCCCCCGAGCAGGATGGCGCTCTTCACCTGTGCGCTCGCGACCGGGCTCGACCACGCCAGCGTCCGCGCTCGGCCCGCACCGCGCACCCGGAGCGGAAGGCGGCCGTCTCGTTCGAGGGCTTCGAAAGAGGCGCCGAGCTCGGTGAGCGGATCGACGATGCGCCGCATCGGTCTGGAACGGAGCGAGGCGTCGCCGGTGACTACGGCTTCGAGCCCTGATCCGGCGAGGACTCCCAGCAACAGACGGGCGCCCGTGCCGCTGTTGCCGAGGTCGAGCCTCCGCTCCGGCGGTACGAGCCCTCCGAGGCCCACTCCCCGCACGGCGATCTCGGAACCGTCTTCCGGGAGTTCCGGGATGCCGGCACCCAAGGCACGGAGCGCCGCGGCGGTCGAACGGGCGTCTTCCCCGGCGAGCACGCCGCGCAGGCGGCTGACTCCGTCGGCCAAGGCACCGAAGATGAGAGCTCGCTGGCTGATCGATTTGTCGCCCGGCACCAGCACGCGGGTCATCGCCCGCCCTCCTCCACCCAACCTCTGGTGGATTCCATCAGCCGCGCCAGCTCGGCTCCGTTGCGCTCCCTCGCGAGTTCGGCCACGCTTCCGAGACGACGGGAGAGCAAATCGAGCCCCTCCGCGAGCTGTTCCGGAGCCTCGTCGAATATGTCGCGCCACATTCCGGGGGCGCTCGCCGCCAGACGCACCATCCCCTTCCCTCCCGGACCCAGGTCCCGCGGCGCGACGTCCATCAGCCGAAGCGTGGCCGCCAGGGCGTTCGAAGCGAGCTGAGGAAGGTGGCTTGCGACGGCCATGAGCTCGTCGTGCGCGGTGGCGTCCGTGCGCACCGGAACACCGCCTGCGGCGCGCCAGAGCGCCTCGACCTGCTCGATTCTTTCCGTCGACGGTTCCGAATTCCCCTTGTCGGCGATCCAGACCCGCGCCCCGCAGTAGAGCTCCGCCGAGGAAGCGTCGAAACCGGATTTCTCGCTTCCCGCCATGGGGTGAGCCCCGACCCAGCGCTCGTAAACTCCCACACGCTTGGCCTCGTTCCGAACCGGCACCTTGAGGCTGGCGACATCGGTCACGGTGGCTTCCGGCGGAGCGGTCCGCGCGATTTCCGCCATAAGCTCGCACACCGTCCGGAGCGGCGTCGCCAGCACGACGATGTCGGCCGCCTCCACGGCATCCCGCCGCTCGGAGGAGGCGCTGCGGAGCAGGCCCGCTTCAAGGGTCTTTCGGCGCTCGTCCGCTACCGGCGACCAGCCCGCGAGCTCATAGGCCGGGTTACCTGCCAGAGCACGGACGAGCGAGCCGCCCATCACCCCCAGTCCGAGAACGGCGACTCGCACGGGCTCGACCGTCGTGTCCGGATCCGACCTGATCGGCCCCGACCTGATCGGCCTGGGCTGCGCCGATTCGGTCGTCACGGCGCGCCGTTTTCGTCGTCGGGGAGAGCCACCTCGATACTCATGCCGTCCCGAGCCACCACGGTTTCCGGGAAAATCGCGCGCGCTTCGTCACGAAGCGGCTTGGGATCGTCCGAATAACGAGCCGACACGTGGGTGAGGATCAGCCTGCGCACCCCCGACTGCATGGCGACCCGTGCGGCCTCCGAGGCGGTCGAGTGAAAGGTCTCGCGTGCCCGTGCGGACTCGTCGCCAGTGAAGGTGGCCTCGTGGACGAGCAGGTCGGCCGCGCGGGCGTGATCGATAGTGGTGACCGCAGGGCGAGTGTCGCCCGTGTAGACCACCTTGCGCCCCCTGCGCGCACGGCCCACGAAATCGCGGCCCCGGAGGAATTTCCCGTCGACCTCCACATCCTCACCGCGATGGAGCCGGCCGCGAACGGGTCCGTCGGGAACGCCCAGCCGGTCGGCGAGCTCGGCGTCGAAGCGTCCCCGGCGTTCGTCCTCCACCAAGGCCCATCCCACCGCGCTGCGCCCGTGCGAGACCGGGAAGGCCTCGAGGCGAAAGCCGTTGCCGCGAAAGACCGGGCCGGGCGCCGCCTCCTCGACCGTCACCGGGAGCCGAGCGCTCCCCTGCCCGACCTCGACGATCTCCCGCAGTTCGCGAAACGAACCCGGCGGCCCCAGTACCCGAATCGGATCGGTCCGGCCTTCCAGGGCCATAGTTCTGAGAAGCCCGGGAATGCCAAGGATGTGGTCGGCGTGGGTGTGGGTGACGAAGACGTGGTTCACACCGAATCCGGTGCGGTAGCGCATCATCTGGCGCTGCGTCCCCTCCCCGCAATCGAAGAGGAAGCGTTCACCGCCGCGCTGGACCGCGAGCGCGCTGACGTTTCGTCCCGATGTCGGGCGCGCCGCCGAGGTCCCGAGGAAGGTGACCCTGAGAATTCCCGTTCCTCCCGCCCCGGCCTCGCTTCCGGACCCGTCTACCAAAGCTTGAGATGCAACTCCAGCGTGCGACCCGGTTGCGGCAGCCCACACTGGTCGAAGGCGGTGGCGTCGGTGAGATTGCGCAGCGAGAGAACCGCCTCCATGCGCCCGAGAGAGCTTTCCCCGACAGTGAATCCACGCCTGACCGAGAAGTCGCTGACGGCGCTCGCGGCAACGGGCTGGAGTCCGTCAATCTCAGGATTCTCGCAGCTCTGCGACCCGACCCATCGCGTGCTCGCCGTGGCGTCGACGCCTCCCGGGACAGGGAGGCTGGCGCCCATGCGGCCGAGGACGGAAGGTTCGTACTCGAGCTCGATGGCCTCGTCGTCCTCCTTGCCCCGCACACGCTGGAGAGTCAGGTCGCCGGTCAGGGAGAGACTGCCGACCTGGCCCGAGACGAGGAACTCCGCTCCCGTGCTCACGATTTCGTCGCGATTGACACGTTGGAAGAGTCGGAGATCGCCCACCTGAACGGAGGTGCGCCCGATACCGTCGGCGAGCCGCTGATGGAAGGCCACCGTCTGGAGTTCGAATTTTCCCGTATGGAGAGTGAAGCCGCCCTCGGCGCCCCAGAGTCTCTCGGAAGAGAGGTCCGGGTTGGGAAGGAAGCGACCCAGCGCCCCCGAATACAGCTCGCGCAGCGATGGAAAACGTGCACGACTGCTGGCCGCCGCGTGGGCGAGCACGCCATCTCCCACGAGCGAGCTCAAGCCGATGCGAACGCCGTAGGCGGAGAGCGATCCGATAGAGGGCATGTCGTCTCCGCTGAGGGGCGTATCGGCGCCGTCAAGGGCCGCGCCCAGCGAAATCCGGGTGTAGCCGTGTCGCCGGAGTTGCCACTCGGTCTCGGCGGCCAAGCTCCACAGCCGCTGCCGGTACGATTGCGCGGGGCCTGGTCCCAGGACCTCTTCGTGGTTCACGTCGGCGTAGGTGAAGGCCGTGCGCAGGTCGCCTCTCCCCGCAAGCGAGTGGTCGGCTTCGATGCGCGCCGTGAAGGTGAAATCCTCCATCGTTTCGGTATCCTCCACGGTCTCGAAACGCTCGGAGGCGAAGGATTCGATGAGGGCGCTTCCGATGTCCGCTCCTACGCTCACCTCGAGGTCGCCGGTGCCCCACGGGGTCCTCACGGTCCCGGTCCCAACGGAAAAAGCGTTGATCAGCCGTCGTTTGTCGGGGTATCTCCAGAGCCTGGGATTGTCCTGATGGGACTCGGGCGCCACACCCTGAGCGACATCGTAGGCGGAGGAGAAGAGCGAAACCCAAAAGCCGGTCTCATTCCGGAAGCGAGCGGCGAGGTACGCGTCGGCTCTGCGCGAATCGCTGTTGAGACGCAGCCCTTCGGCGTTGCTCAGGTATCGATCCCGCAGCTCGACCGACAGGTCGCCTGGCAGGGAGGCTCCGGGCGAATCCCTGAATCCGGCGCCGGCTCTGAGGACGACTCCGGTGCTCCGGTCCTCTCCGAAGATTCGCCCGACACCGAGGGACGCGCTCGCGCCGCCGAGGTGGTCCCGACCCAGGCTCAGCTCGACCGGGTTTACCGAGGGCCGTCTGGAAGAGCGCGCGACGTCTATCTCAAGCGCGCCGCCGATGACGTTGGGGCCGTAGAGAACCGAAGACATGCCGCGCACCACGCGCACCCCTTGGGCGGCGGTCATAGGCACGACCGAGAGGTCGGAGCGGTGATCCCAACCGAGGGTGATCGGGATCCCGTCCACGAGGATTCCGATCTGGCGCTCTTCGGATCCGCGCAGAGACGGCTGCGCCTCGCCGCGGGAGTTTCGGCGCACCACCAGGAGCGGCATGCCACGCAGCACCTCTTCCAGGGTCGGGGCCGGTGGCGTGGGAAGGGAGTCCAGGAAAGCCTCGACGGCGCTCGATCCGCCCGTGGTGATGGCCGGTCTGGCCACCGATACCGTTATCCCGCTGAGTTCGTAAATGCGAGCGGCGTAGGTGGAATCGACCCTGACCGTATCGCGCACCTGGGCGGAGATCGACGTGTCGGACAGGAGGAGCAGGGCTCCCGCCGCCAGGAGTACGCCGGTCGACTTGACCCGCATCGGCCGCCGGCGCGGTGATAGGTTCGGGCGAGAAGTGAACATTCGTATGAAACCTGTTTGCTTTGCTTTGGGGCGAACCCGTCATATCTTCCGAGTAGCGTACACCCGGACCGACCAACGGTCCCGTCCCTATCCCGGACCGACCGTCGAGGTCCGACCCGCAGCCCCGCTCACCTTTCTCCGGAGTCAGCCGTGTACAGTCGACGCAGCTTCATCAACACTCTCACGCTCCCGGCGGCCGCAGCGGCCACCGGCATCGCGCCCGCCCTCTTCAACTCCAGGGCGGCGGCCGTCTCCCGGGAACTGGCTCTCCACCCGGGTTCTCCGGGCCGGATCGCGGCCGACGAGGATTTCTGGTTCGAGGTCGCCCAGGCGTTCACGGTGGACCGTACCCTCGTCAACCTGAACAACGGTGGAGTGAGCCCTTCGCCGGCGTGGGTTCAGGATGCGATGGAGCGTCACCTCCGCTACTCGAACCTCGCTCCCACCTACACGATGTGGCAGGTGCTGGAGCCTCAGCGGGAAGGGGTGAGAAAGCGCATGGCCCGCGAGTGGGGCGTGGACGCAGAGGAGATCGCCTTCACCAGGAACGCTTCCGAGAGTCTTCAGACGATGCAGCTGGGGCTCGATCTCGAGGCCGGCGACGAGGTGCTGACCACGACCCAGGACTACGGGCGCATGATCACCACCTTCAAGCAGCGGGAGCGCCGGGAGGGCATCGTGCTCCGTCAGATCAGGATCCCGGTTCCGGCGGAGCGCCCCGCGGAAGTGGTCCGTCTTTTCGAAGATGCGATCACGCCGCGCACGCGCATGATTCTCGCCTGCCACATGATCAATCTCACCGGTCAGATACTTCCGGTGACCGAGCTGAACGCCATGGCGAGGCGCCACGGGATACCGCTCGTGATCGACGGCGCCCACGCGCTCGCCCACTTCCACTTCACCCTGGGCGAGATCGACGTCGACAATTACTCGACGAGCCTGCACAAGTGGCTCTTCGCACCCCACGGCACCGGACTGCTCTACGTGCGTCGCGAGAAGATCCCCGAGGTGTGGCCGCTGATGGCCGCCCCGGAGCCCATGACCGACAACATCCGCAAGTTCGAGGAGATCGGCACCCATCCTGCGGCGAACTACCTCGCGATCGGCGAGGCGCTCTCGTTCCACCAGGGAGTCGGCTCGGAGCGCAAGGAGGCCCGTCTCGTCCACCTGCGCGACTATTGGGCCGACGCCCTGCTCCTGAACGACAACGTCAGGCTGCACACGAGCCGGAAGCCGGGTTTCGCCGCCGGCATCGCGAACGTCGAGGTCGTGGGAGTGGAACCGAACGCTCTTCGCGACCACCTTTGGCAGGAGCACCGCATCATCACCGTGGCGATCAACCACCCCGAGTTCCGCGGCCTGCGCGTCAGCCCGAGCGTCTACACGACCAAGCAGGAGCTCGACCGCTTCATAGACGTCGTGGATCACGTCGCCAAGCGGGGGCTCGCCTGAGCTGCGGACGACCCCTACCGGCCGCAGCGTCCGTACCGAACCGCATCACTCCAACGGAGCTCCCTCCAGGAAAACGTCATGACCCTTACAGCCGATGGACGAAGCCTCCCGCGGCGGCGCGAGCTGCCAGGCGCATCGTCCGCTCCCTTTCGAACGGTCCTTTCCGCGGTCCTCCTCATGTCGGCGGCTCTCGCATGCTCCGCCCCCACCGAAAATTCGGAGACTCCCGCGGACGCTGCTCAACCGACGGCGGCCGAGCTCACCGCCGTTCCCGACGTCCTCACGCAAGAGGAGGAGGCCGTCCTCGAGACCGTGCTCGATCTCTTCAGGGCCATGCGCACCAGCGACGGCGAGCTGGCGGCGGCGGTCTTCCATCCCGAGGCCCGCATGGGCAGGCGCACCGAGGAGGGCGGCATCGCATTCGGGACGGCGGACGGATTCATCGAGGCTATCGGACGCCCGAAGGAACAGGTCTGGGACGAACCGATCTGGGACGTGGTCGTCAACGTGGACGGGCAGCTCGCCCAGGCGTGGACGCCGTACGCCTTTTACCTTGATGGCGAGTACTCCCATTGCGGCGTCGACGCCTTCCAGCTCTATCTCACCGACGGGCGGTGGCAGATAACACAGTTGGTCGACACGAGAAGAGAGGAGTGCGAGATGCCGGCGGAGGATCGTCTGTTAAGGTGACGCGCCCTCGGTCGGACCGGCCGGCCCCAGGTCACCTCCCGATAGCCAGCGGGTCAAGTCCCGCTTCGGCCAGAGCCCGGTCGAGAGCGGTCCCTTCCTCCGCCACGATCCGCTCCCACTCGGCCAGCGCGGCCTCCAGCCGCGCGGCGTAGATGTTCCCGACCTCCAGAGCTTGATCGGTGGGCGGGTCGTCGGTGCCTGAGCTGTAGCCCGCGAGACTGGCGATCTTGGCGTAGAGCTGTCTGGGATAGCGGATGGCGTCCTGACCGGCCAGACCTCCCGTGAGCCTGAGGTCGAAGAGCCCCATCTCCAGATCGACCAGCGACTCCGAGAGCGCATCCGCCGCGCTTCGCACTTCCGCCGTTCCCGCCCCGTCGATGCCGTCCGCAAGATCGAGAAGGCCCTTTCGCCCGAGTTCGATCCGGTCGATCAGCGCCGCCACCGAATCGATCATCTCGCGCAGCTCGAGCTGAAACGCAAGCTGCGCGGCCATGTCTTCCGCTGCGGCGTACGAGGCGGGGTCCTGACGGAGCTCGAGCCGCCGTTCGTCGAAGCTGCCGTCGCCAAGGGTGACCCTCACGTCGTAGACCCCGGGAACCGCGAGCGGCCTTACTCTTCCGCCCTCCGGAACCGGTCGGGTTCCGTCGGCGCCCAGCGCCGCATGAGAGTGTTCGACCGGGGGCGTCCGCAGCGTCGGACGCCGGGAGGCGTCGTGGCGCAGATCCCAGTGCCAGCGGTTGACCCCGGTCAGGACCCTGTCCACGTTCGCCGTTCGCACCAGGTTCCCCGCCCCGTCCCGGATCTCGATCGTCGCGCCGTCTCCACCGGAAGCGGCGTGAAAGTCGAGAACGGCGCCGTACTCCGGGTTCTCGCCTGCGGCCGGATCTCCCGGCTGGCTGTTGGGACGCGCCCGAGGCAGAAAGCGCCAGGCGGGTCTCGGGCCGAAGAGATGCACAGGTTTTTCCAGGTGGCGATCCGAGCCCTGTTGGAGCGCCCCGATGTCGTCGGCGATCCAGAAGCCTCTGCCGTAGGTCCCGACAACCAGGTCTCTGAAGTGCGGCTGGACGGTGAGCCAGTGCACCGGCGCGCGAGGAAGATCGCCCTGGATCGAGCTCCAGCTCCCGCCGTCGTCCCATGAGGCGTAGATTCCGTTCTCTGTGCCGAGATAGAGCAGGCCGGGCCGTACCGGATCCTCGCGGATCACGTGCGCGTAGCTGAAGACGCTCCTGGGAATCTCCGAGATCGCGATCCAGCTCTCGCCGCCGTCGTCGCTCCGGTACGCGTAGGGCTCGGTATCACCGAGCTGGTGCCTGTCGACGGTGAGATAGACCTTGTCCGGATCGTGACGGGACGGCTCGAGGTTCGAGACCGTTCCGAGGGGAGGGAGGTCGGGAAGGCGGGCGGTGACGTCCGTCCAGCTCTCGCCGCCGTCGCGGGTCACCTGAACCAGGCCGTCGTTCGAGCCGACCCAGATCAAGCCGGGAACCAGGGGGGATTCGGCAATGGCGAAAAGGACCGAAAAGTAAGTCGGACTCACGTCCTCGAAGGTCAGGCCGCCGCTCTTGAGCTGGCGGGTCTCGTCGTCGAGCGTGAGATCGGGGCTGATCTCCTGCCAGCTCTGACCTCCGTCGCGGGTGCGGTGGAGATGCTGGCTTCCCACGTAGACGGTTTCGGGGTCGTGCGGCGAGATGTGGATCGGGAAGGTCCAGTTGAAGCGGTAGCGCAGATCCTTGGCCGCCCAGCCCTCCGGATTGTCGGGCCAGACGCTGACCGTGCGGCTGAGGCCGGTATCGAGATCGTGGCGGGCGAGGATGCCCTCGTAGCAGCCCGACCACACCACCGAATTGGATACGGTGTCGGGAATGGCGAACCCGGTTTCGCACCCGCCCACGGAGCGCCACGCGCCTATCGGGATGGCGCCGCCCGCGAGGGTGTTCGACGGCCCTCCGGTCGACGGACCGTCCTGCCGGTTTCCGTAAAGGTTGTAGGGGACGGCGTTGTCGGTGAAGACGTGGTACATCTGCGCGATGGGGAGCAGCGGCGAGTACCAGCTTCTTCCGCGCGTCGTCGAGATCCTGACTCCCTGGTCGTTCCCCACGATCATGCGCGACGGGTCGACGGGATCGATCCACATGTCGTGATTGTCTCCTCCCCCCAGCGGCGTGACCGTCGCTCCGCCGTCGAGCGAACGGGTGTGAAGGGTGGACATGAAGTGCACCTCGTCGGCGTTGTCGGGAGCCACCGCCAGCCGCGAGTAGTAGAGCGGACGTTGGGCGAGCGCGTGGTCGCCGTTGATGTGGCGCCAGCTTTCGCCACCGTCGTCGGAGCGCCAGAGCGTGCCGGCGTGGTCCTCGATCGGCTCGTGGTCGCGATTGGAGTTCGTTTCGATGAGGGCGTAGATCCGAAGCGGATCGGCCGGCGAGACTCCGATCCCGATCCGGCCAAGCGTGCCCCCCGGAAGTCCCCTGCCTTCCAGGCGAGCCCAGGTGTCGCCGCCGTCCTCGCTCGTCCAGAGAGCGCTTCCCGGCCCTCCGCTCTCTCGCCCCCACGGCCAGATGCGCATTTCCCAGGTCGCCGCGAAGAGCTTGTCGGGGTCGTCCGGAGCGAGCACGACGTCGATCGCCCCCGCCTCCGGTCCGGGATCGAGCACGAGCTCCCAGCTCTCTCCCCCGTCGCGCGTCCGGTAGAGCCCGCGGTCCTCGTCCTGAGGCCCGTACATGTGGCCGGCGGCGGCGACCCAGGCCACGTCGGGATCGTCCGGGTGGACGGCGATGCGTCCGATGCGGCCGCTGGTTTCCAGGCCGAGCGGCTCCCAGCTCCGGCCGCCGTCGGTGGAGCGGTAGACGCCGTTGCCGATGGATACGTTCGATCTGATGGAGGATTCGCCGCTTCCCACCCAGACCACGTCCGGGTCCGAGGGTGCGACCGTGATCGCTCCGATCGACTGCGCGGGTTGGTCGTCGAAGATCGGGGTCCAGGAGTGGCCGCCGTCTTCGCTCTTGAAGACGCCGCCCGAAGCCGCGCCCACGTAGAAGACGTTGGGGTCGCCCGCCTCGCCCGCGACCGCGGAGACCCGGTTTCCCACCGGGCCGACATGGCGGTAGTCGAGGTCGAGAAGGGACGCGGGATCGGTGAGCGGAGGCGGACCGACGGGCCGTGCCCCGGAGATGCGGTCGATCTGGGCGCTTGCCGGTACGGCGGTCGCCCCTATCGACGCCGCGAGAACGATGGGGCGGGCCAGACGGCGAGGCCGGGGACGACGCGGCGGTCTCTTCGACCGGATGGGTTCTGTGGTCATTGCGGGATGTCAGGTCTGGGCTTCGGGGTCGTACATGTCGCTTCGGAACCGTGCTCGTCGAGCGCGGGTAGCGCACCTACCATACTTCCTGCCGAGGCAAAATGATAATCAAGACGAGCGCCACCTCCGATGTTCCTTCGTCCGAGATAACCCCGGAGCGCGTATATCGGAACAGGCGAGCCTTCATCCGCGAAGCGGCCCTGGGAGCCGCCGCGGTGGGGCTCGCGCCCGGACTCGCCGCAGGTACGCGGAGCGGGACCGTTACCGGAAACGCCGATGCCCGGGAGCAGGAGATTCCGGCCCGCTTCGCCGACATGCGCTCGGAGCTGGACGAGGAACTCAACCCCTGGGAAGACGTCACCGAGTACAACAACTTCTACGAATTCGGCACCTCCAAGGAAGATCCGGCGAGGAACTCGGGCTCGTTTCGCCCCAAGCCGTGGACGGTGCGGGTCGGTGGTCTCTGCAACAATCCCGGCGAGTTTCAGCTCGAAGATTTCCTCGCGCCCCACACGATCGAGGATCGGGTCTACCGGATGCGCTGCGTCGAGGCGTGGTCGATAGTCGTGCCCTGGCGAGGCTTCCCGATGAGGGATCTCGTGCGCGCGGCCGACCCCATGGGCTCCGCGGCCTATGTGGAGATGCGCACCGTCGTCCGACCCTCCGAGATGCCCGGCCAGCGCACCCGCGTGCTGGACTGGCCCTATGTCGAAGGGCTCCGGCTCGACGAGGCCATGAATCCGCTGACGCTCCTGACGACCGGCGTCTACGGCCTCGACCTCCCGAACCAGAACGGCGCGCCCTTGCGGCTGATAGCGCCGTGGAAGTACGGCTTCAAGGGGGTCAAGTCCATAGTCTCCATCGATTTCGTGGAGGAGATGCCGCGCAACACCTGGCAGGTTCAGAACTCGCGCGAATACGGTTTCTTCGCCAACGTCAACCCGAACGTCGATCACCCTCGCTGGAGCCAGAAGCGAGAGCGTCGACTCGGAGAGTTCCGTCGTCGCCCGACCCTCATGTTCAACGGCTACGAGGAACAGGTGGCGTCGATGTACGCGGGGATGGATCTGACGCGCTGGATTTAGCGGCCCCGGACCGGGCGTCCAGCAGCCGCCTCTCCCGCAAGTGTCTCCCAAGCTCGTCGTCCGGCTTCTCAAGGTCGCGATCTGGCTGGGCGCCCTCGCGCCCGCCGCCTGGCTCGTCCTCGGGTACCCCTTCGACTGGCTGGGTCCGAATCCGATCGAGAAGATCACCCACGTCACGGGGAAGACGGCGCTCTCGCTGTTGCTGATCACTCTCCTGATCACGCCGCTGCGCAAGATCACCGGCTGGAATCGCATAGTGCTCGTCAGGCGTCCGCTCGGACTCTTCGCCTTCTTCTACGTCTGCCTCCATTTCTCCACCTGGGCGGGTCTCGACATGACTCTCATGCTGGAGTGGATGATCGAGGATATCGCGGACCGACCGTACATCACCGTGGGATTTGCGGCCTTCCTCGTCCTGATCCCGCTGGCGGTCACGTCGACGCGGGGCTGGATACGAAGGCTGGGAAAGCGGTGGAACCTGCTCCACAAGGGCGTCTATCTCGCGGCGATTCTCGGGATCGTCCACTTCTGGTGGCTCGTCAAGGCCGACCTGCGCGAACCCGTTCTCTTCGGGCTCGGGCTGACCGCTCTGCTCGGCTACCGGGTCGTGGTCGCGCTGCGCAAGCGGGGAGCCCGAGCGGGGCGTTGAGCGGCCGTCGGGCGTCAGGCGGCGACCTGCGGTTCGCGAAGACGGCGCCGTTCGGAAGCCGCAGAGCTTCGTCCGCAGGCGACTAGAGCAGCTTCTCCCTGAATCGTCTGAGCAGGCTGGCGGCTCCGCGCACGTCCGGCAGGCTGTCCCTGAACTCCTCGATGGTGGCCGTCCTGGTCAGCGGCAGGTAGGTCTCCGCGTACTGAGAGATGCGCTTGACGATCCCCGCTCGGTCGAGTTCCGGATGGAACTGCGTCGCGTAAATGGGTCGGCCCGGGAAACGGAAGGCCTGATTCACCACGGTGGCCGTGGAGCCCAGAAGGACGGCGCCCGGCGGCAGGGATTCGACGATGTCCTCGTGGCCGATGAGCACGGGAAAGCTATCCCCGATCGCGCCGAAGAGCGGATCGCGGCGACCGGCTTCGGTCAGGGTCAGTTCGACGGCCCCGATCTCGGCCCGCGAATGATCGGTGACCACATCGCCGCCGAGCGCCTTGGCCAGGGCTTGGAACCCCCAGCAGGAAGCGAAGGTCGGCACCGAACGATCGTGAAGGCCGCGCATGGTGTCGAGCGCGGGTTCGAGCCACGTCCCTCCGCGCACCACCGAGAAGTCGCCGCTTCCGCCGATCAGCACCGCATCCGCTCGGGCGAGTTCGCCGGCGGGCGGCGGGCCGGCGATCAGGTCCCAGCACGTGAGACCGGTCTCGTGGATGCCGAGCGCGTTGACGAAGCACTCGACCTCGTGGTCGAGCATCCGGTCGTCCGGTTTGCGCACCTGGAGGAGAAGGAAGCGCGGTTCCGAGCGAATCGCCGTCGGAATGCCGGGGGCGGGACTCGAACCCGCATGCCTTGCGGCGGAGGATTTTAAGTCCTCTGTGTCTACCGATTCCACCACCCCGGCGGTCGCGAGGTCGTCAGCTCTCATTCTGGGGTGCGTCAACCCCGCCTTCGAACCCGGGCGACACACTCTATTTCGACGTCGCAGAACTTCGGAAGCGCCGCCGCCTGGACGGCTGCCCGCGCCGGACGGTGGTCGCCGAAGTGGCGCGCATAGACGTCGTTCATCTCGGCGAAGGTGTTCATGTCCGAGAGAAAGACCGTGGTCTTGACCACTCCCTGGAGGGACGAACCGGCCGCTCGCAGGACTTCCGCGAGGTTGCGGAGCGCCCGGTCGGTCTGTTCGGCCACCGAGCCTTTCCCCAGCTCTCCGGTAGCCGGGTCGATCGGGATCTGGCCGGAGCAGAAGACCCAGCCGTCCGCGACGATGGCCTGCGAGTAGGGTCCGATGGCCCCCGGGGCCTTCTCGGTGCTGACCGGAACCAGGCCGTCGGGATGGTCAGGCATCGCCCAAGGCCTCCTCTATCGCGTCGATGAATCCGTCGGTCGTCTCGTCCACCGGTCCGTAACGGAGCCAGCGAAGCACGCCCTCGCGATCTATCAGGAACGTTGCCGGCAGACCGGGTGCGTGGTAGATGCGGTCGCCGCGGAGCTGGGTGTCGTGGAGGATCGTGTAGGTCACCCCGTACTCATCGGTGAACTGAGCGATCTGATCGGCGGCGTCGCTCGTCTCCTGGGAGACGCCGACCACGCGAAAACCTCTTTCCCGATAGCGCTCGTAGATGCTCTGCAGGAAAGGCGTCTCGTGACGACAGGGAGCGCACCAGGTCGCCCACAGGTTCAGGAGAACCACCTCGCCTTCGAGGTCGGAGAGAGCCAGGGTGTCGCCGGCGAGGTTCGCGGCGGCGTAATCCGGCGCCGGCCGGTCGATCGCGAAGGTCCGGTCCTCGGGTACGCACCCGCCTGCGAGCGCGAGCGCTCCGACCGCGACGGTCGTAAGACACGCTCGTGACCTGTTTCTGTTCATGTATCTCCAAGTTTGTCGCCGGTTTCCCGTATCGTCCGGACCGGAATCCTCAGCGGAGTGATTTTGCCTCTACCCTGGCGATGCGCACCGAGTTCGACGGCTCCGTCTCCGTCCAGGCGACGAGCACGCGCCCGGGCGCTTCGAGAGCCGCGCGCGGGAATCCGGCGGCCCTGCCTGCGGCTGTCTTGCCGACGGTGGCGGAGGAGCCGGCGCGGCCGTCCCCGTCAATCGGAAGGGCGACGAGGTCCGCGCCGCCGCCGTCCGTTCGTTCCAACCAGAACGCCAGGAACGAACCGTCGCCCATGCCCACCAGCTCGACCCGACCGATCGGGTCTCCGCGGTCGAGGGCGAGCGGCGCACTGAAACTAGCGCCGGAATCGGTCGAGACGGCCGCCTTGACCTGCGGCCTGCCGTCCGCACCGGTGAACCAGAGCACCGCCAGCCGCTCTCCGCTGACCGCGAGTGCGGGGCCGTTGACCGGACAGCCCTCGAAATGCCAGCCGTCCCGGTGCACCGGCATCGGCTCGCTCCAGCGATCGTCAACCCTCCTTACTATGCGTATGTCTCGGATCTCGTCCGGGCTGCGGTCGCGGTAGACCACCGCCGGACCGTCGGACGTGGCGGCCATGTCGGTCTGACAGCACTCGCAGGTCCTCCCGTCGAGAAGGACTTCCGGTCCCGCCGAGAGCTGTCCGTCGAGGAAAGCGACCTCCCGGTAGCGGATGGTCATCTCGCGTTCCGACTCGGCATCGGCGTCCGGAGCCATTTTGCGACCGTCGAGCCATACGAAGGCGGCTCCGGACCCGGCGTCGCTCGACGCACCGTCTCCTATCCCGATGGAGCTCACGAACCCGTGCTCCACGGGCGAGCCGTCGTCATGGAGGGAGATCGGCTGGGACCAAGTCGCCCCACCGTCCTCCGAGCTCACCAGGCGGACACCGTAGTCGTATCCGCCGGCCGCGCCTCTCTCCAACCAGTGCGTCCAAAGCCTGCCGCGCGCATCCTCCACGACCACCGGGAAGTCGGCCCAGTTGACGAAGTAGTTGTCGGAGCGACCCGCTTCGCGTACCGGACTCCAGGTGCCGTCGGCCGTCGCTCCATCGGCCGGGGCACCCTCGGGGATCCGCTGCGCGAGCAGGAGGCGGTGGTCGTTTCCGTCGGCTTCGAGCCAGCTCATCCAGACCCCGTCCCGACCCGGCGACAGGAAAGGAGCCACGCTTCCGGCTCCCGCCGGCGACGCCAGAACCGTAACCCGTAGCTCTACGGGCCAGCCGGATTCGCAGGCCGGTGTCGCCAGAACGAGGCAGCCGGCGAGAACGGCCCTTCCCCGCCGCTTGCGTGAATGGGGCTTCCTCTCCGGCTCTTTCATCTGAAGCGACCTTGGCGGTAAGGGAATGCGCTCTCGCGGCGTACCGACAGAAAGCTAATCCAGGATCCGTTCCATTGGAACCATGCGCCCCGCTCAGGTTTCCAATGCTGTGACGGCGCTCGCACAGGGCCCCGGGCGGCACCGTTCCGTCACGGTCCCGAAGGTCAGTCGTGCAAGCTGCGACGCTAGCTTCGTCTCACGGGTGCGGGAGTGCACACGAACCGGAGAACACACATGCTGGTATCTCGCAGGAACCGCGGAGTCGGACGCGGAGCGGCTGTCGCCCTCGGATTTCTCACCCTGGCGGCGTTCGCACCGAGCGCAGCGGCGCAGGAGTACTTCGGCCGGAACAAGGTCCAGTTCGACAATTTCGAATTCGAGATCCTGCCGACCGACCACTTCGACGTCTACTTCTACGGCGAGGAGCGGGAGGCGGTTCGGGACGCGTCGCGCATGGCCGAGCGCTGGTACGAGAGGTTCGCCCGGGCCTTCCAGCACGAGTTCGAGGCGAAGAAGCCCCTCATCTTCTATGCCGACCATCCGGATTTCCAGCAGACCAACACGCTGAGCGGATTCATCGGCGAGGGCACGGGCGGCGTGACCGAGTCGCTGAAGAATCGGGTCATCATGCCGCTCGCCGGATCCTACTGGGACACCGATCACGTGCTCGGCCACGAGATCGTGCACGCCTTCCAGTACAACATCGCCCAGTCTCGACGCGGGACCACGGGCATGCGCGGTCTCTCGGCCCTCCCGCTGTGGCTGGTCGAAGGCATGGCCGAGTACCTGTCGGTCGGCAGGGACGACCCGCTCACCGCCATGTGGATCCGGGACGCCATCCGTCGAGACGACCTCCCCACCATCGAGCAGATGACCAAGGAATCGCGCTTCTTCCCCTACCGATTCGGACAAGGGCTCTGGGCCTATATCGGCGGAACGTACGGGGACGACGCGGTGATCCAGGTTTTCAGACGCGCCCTCTCGATAGGTTTCCACAACGCCCTTCCCCAGGTCCTGGGTATCGATGCCGAAGATCTCTCCGAGCAGTGGAAGCAGCGGGTGGCTCTCGAATACATGCCGCTCATGGCCGGCAGGGAAGCGCCGGGAGACCACGGACGCGTCCTTCTGGCTCCCAGCACCGGATCGGGAACCACCAACATCTCCCCCTCCATCTCTCCCGACGGCCGCTACGTCGCTTTCCTTTCCGAGAAGGACCTCTTTTCGGTGGACCTCTACCTCGCCGACGTCGAGACCGGCAGGATCATGCACAAGCTGTCGAGCGCGGCATCGAATCCGCACGTTGACGCGCTTCGCTACATCGACTCGTCCGGGAGCTGGTCGCCCGACTCCAGGCTCTTCGCCTTCGTGGTCACCGCCGCCGGAAGGAACGAACTTTCGATCGTGCGCGCCTCGGACGGTCGCCCTGAAGGGAACTACGCCTTCGACGACCTGGGAGCCATCGCCAACCCCGCGTGGTCGCCGGACGGTTCGCGCATCGCCTTCACGGGAACGAAGGGCGGCATCACCGACCTCTACGTCTACCATCTCGAAGAAGACCGTCTGGTACAACTGACCGACGACAAGTTCGCGGACCTCCAGCCCGCGTGGTCGCCGGACGGTTCGCGCATCGCCTTCGCCAGCGACCGCGGTTCGGAGACCAATTTCGACCGGCTCACCTTCAGTTCGTTCCAATTGAACGAGATCGACGTGAGCACGGGGCGGGTCTCGCATCTTCCCATATTCGGCAACGTAAAGCACATCAACCCGGTGTACGCGGCCGACGGCGCCAGCCTCTTCTTCATATCCGACCAGGACGGTTTCAGCGACATCTACCGCATTCACCTGAGCTCGGGAGAGCTCCAGCGGGTCACCAACACCATGACGGGCGTGAGCGGTCACACCTATCTGGCCCCGGCGATGAGCGTGTCGGCCACCGACCAGATCGCCTACACACTCTTCAACGAGCTCGAATTCCACGTCTACACCGCCCCTGTCACGGGACAGGAGCCGGTCGTGACCGTCGTGGAGCGTCCGCAGGATCAGTTGGGCCGGCGGCTGGTGCCGAGCGAGCCCGACCGCTTCAGCCGGGTCGCCACCTACCTCACCGACGCCGAGACCGGCCTGATTCCCGCCGCGACCTTCGAGGCCGAACCGGAGGCCTACCACTCCGGTCTCTCTCTCGACTACGTGGGCCAGCCGACCTTGGGAGTCGGTACCGACAACTTCGGCAACTACGTCGGCGGCGGCGCGTCGGCGTACTTCAGCGACATGCTCGGCAATCGCGTGCTGGGTGTGGCGGCTCAGGCCCAGGGAAGCTTCAAGGACATCGGCGGACAGGTCTTCTATTCCGACCTCTCCCGACGATGGAACTGGGCGGCCCTGGTCGGCCACCAGCCCATCCTCTATCCCTTCTGGTCTTACGGACAGGAGCAGAACGGCGAGTACTACACCGCCCTCCAGAAATACCGCATCTACGTCTCTCAGGCAGTGGGCCAGATGTCCTACCCCTTCTCGTCTTCGCAGCGGCTGGAGTTTTCGGCCGGACCGGTGCGCTACGACTACAACATCGAAGTCGACAAGTACTACCAGAACGCCTTCGGGCAGGTATACGACTTCAGGCGGATCGAGCTCGACGCTCCCGATCCTCTCACCATGATCAGAGCCTCGGGGGCGTTCGTGGGAGACGACGCCTTCTTCGGCTTCGTCTCACCCATTCGGGGCGGTCGCTACCGGCTTCAGTACGAACAGACGACGGGACAGGTCAACTTCTCGACGGTCATCGGCGACTGGAGACGCTACTTCGCGCCTGACCGCAACCTCACGGTGGGCGTCCGGCTGCTTCACTACGGTCGCTACGGCCTCACTGCGGACGAACAGGCCGAGGACCAGTTCGGTCTGCTCAGACCTCTCTTCCTCGGCTACGAGACCTTCACCAGAGGCTACTCCTACGGGAGCTTCTCCGGCAGCGAATGCTTCGCCGACCAGCCGGGGGTCGGAGATACGGGTGCGTGTCCCGTGTTCGACCGGCTTTGGGGTCAGCAGATCGCGGTGGGCAGCCTCGAGCTGCGTGTGCCGCTCGTCGGAGTGGAGCAGTACGGCATCATCAACTTCCCGTTCGTTCCCACTGAGCTCGTGCTCTTCGCCGACGCGGGAGCCGCGTGGAACCAGGGCTCGACCTGCACCGTCGACGACTGCGACGACCTGGTGCTCGCCTGGGACAGAACGGGGAACCGGCGCGTGCCGGTGCTCTCGACCGGCGTCTCGGCGCGCATGAACGTCCTCGGCTTCATGATCCTGGAGACCTACTTCGCGTATCCGTGGCAGCGGCCCGAGAAGGGCTGGCACTGGGGATTCCAGATGGCCCCGGGTTGGTAGGGGGGTATCTCTCCCTGAGCCGGAGCGACCGGCGCGCAAGTCGTCGCATCCGGGGCGGTTCCCTCCCGGGATCGACAGTCGTTCTCCTTTACTCGGCATTGGCGGTTTCGTCGTTTGGCCCGCCCCAGGTGGCGGCCCAGGCGGTGCCCGAGCCTATCGCCGTGGCGCCATGCGAGGAGGCTTGCGGGATCACCCTGGATCTGGAGATGGAGTACGGCGACGATTCCGGACCGGGAATCCTCGACCTGGTCGGTTGGGTCAAGGGGTATCGAGATGTCTCGGGGCGGACATACATCGTCGGCGAGCCGATCGACAACGTGCTGGTGTTCGATCCGGACGGACAATTCCTTCGGCGAATCGGTAGCAGGGGCTCCGGCCCCGGTGAACTCAAGGGCGGTTCGTCGCTCGTGGTCACGGGCGACGGCGAGTTCTCGGTCCTCGACCGCGGACGCGGAGCGATCCTGAACTTTGACCACACCGGACGCCTTCGCAGCGAGGTCAGGACGGTGGGATGGGTTCCAGAGGGAACGCGTACCTTTGCATGGGATGGACCCCGAGCGATACATGTGGCCGATCTGGGCACAACGCACGGGATCGGATTCCCCCTGCATCTTTTCAACGTCGAGACCGGCGAGCTCGAGCGCTCGTTCGGCTCGATGACGGGCGAACGCGAGTTGGGCGGC
Source organism: Gemmatimonadota bacterium (assembly GCA_021295815.1). Taxonomy (NCBI): domain Bacteria; kingdom Pseudomonadati; phylum Gemmatimonadota; species Gemmatimonadota bacterium. The sequence goes on from JAGWBQ010000018.1 coordinate 41,579, forward strand.
AGCCCCGGCCTTCATCCCATAGCCGTCCGCCCAGACCGCCGGATCTGGATGGTCGTGGGGTTCGAGAGGTATGAGATCGCCCTCTGGGACATGAATCGACCGCATCGGTTGCTTCGGCGCGAGGCGAGTTGGTTTCCCGAGCTGACTCGGGACGACCGGACGCACGGTGGAAAGCCACATCCCTTCATCTACGCCCTCGATCTGAACGAATCCGATTCGCTTCTTTGGGTTGCGGCAAGCGTCGCCGACGAGGAGTGGAGGGAGGCCGGCCTGTACGGCAGCGACTCCGACGGCTACTACGACGACATAGTCGAAGTCATCGACCTGCGCACGCCCAGAGTCATCGCTAGCCAGCGCTTCGACCATAGCTACCACCTCGTCGAGGGGGGCCTTCTAGGCAGACTCGCGGTCACCGCGAACGGCTCGGTTCGATACCAGATTTTCAGGGCGCGCCTCGAGGCGGCCGACTCGGAGCGGTGAAAACCTTTTCGCGGAGCCGCTCGATCTTGTTAAACGCCTGGTCCAGGAACACGGAAGGGTTGGACGGAATTGCGAGCGGTCTTCGGGTACATGATCGGTCTTCTGGTGGCATGCCTGGAGAGATTTCCTGCTCCGACGCCGCACCTGGTAGGGAGACGAGGGTCAGAAAGGAAGCTGCGGTAAAAACCGATCTTGAGCCATCTTTCCTCTCCTCAGGAACAACGTGGCTATCCCGTGCGCCGTCTCCGCGACCGTTCAGGTGTTTCCCACCATGTCCAGCCGCGGCTGATATGTCCGAAGTCGAAGCGGTCCGGGTGCAGGAATTCGGCCAGGATCTCGGCTGACTCCACCAGCCGCGGGCCGGGCCGGTTGAAGTACTGGTTTCCGTCGGTGAGGACCACGCGCCCCTCACGCACGGCGGAGAGCCGTCGCCATTCCGGCTGCGCGACGAGGGGCGCCATCTCCCGCGAGGAGCGCTCGATGTCGAAACCGCACGGCATGACCGCGATGACATCGGGATCGGTCTTGACAAGCCGCTCGATGTCGACGTAGCCGGAGTGCTTCCCGGCTTCACCGAGCGGGTCCGTGCCGCCGGCAATTTCCACCAGTTCGGGCACCCAGTTCCCTGCCATCATCAACGGGTCCGTCCACTCGATGCAGGCGACGGTGGGGCGGGATCGGATGGCTCGCGTCCGGGTGTGAAGGTCGTCCAGCCGGCCCCGGAGCCGAGCCGCCAGGGCCTCACCGCGGGCCGGGACCCCGAGCGCGGAGGCGACGGAGCGGATATCCTTCCAGACATCACCGAGAGCCATCGGCTCCAGCGAGACGAGGACCGGGTTCGAGGTGACGAGTTCGCACACGGCGCGTTCGACGTCCTGCAGGCTGGCGGCGCATACCTCGCACTGTGTCTGGGTGACGATGACGGTCGGTGCGAGACGGTTGAGCAGGTCGGGATCGACGCGGTACACCGAGAGTCCATCGCCGACGAGCGACCGGACCTGGTCGTCGATCTCCCGGCTGCTTGCCTGCACCTGCACCTTGGACGAGCAGCAGGAGGGGAGGCGCTCGACGCCGGGCGGGTAGTCGCATTCGTGGGACCGGCCCACGAGTTCGTCCTCGAAGCCGAGAGCGCACACGATCTCGGTTGCGCTGGCGATGAGCGAGACGACGCGGTGCGTCATCGCAATGCTTCCTTTACGTGTGGCTGGCGGCGAAGCCGTACTGCGGGGCGGACGTCGGCCTTGTGAGCGTGACTCGACTGAACAGGACCGGCAGGAAGACCGCCATGCTGACCAGCGTGTTCCGCAGATACGGAATCGCCATCACGTAGCACTCGACCAGGCCGGCGAAGTTGAGCGGATATATCGCGCCGCCGCCGAACGCCCACACGCCGAAGTTGCTGAGCACGAAGAACCCGAGCGACGCCCCGAGTCCTGCGCCGGCGACGCGTTTCCACGACCGCTCGCGCCGGAGGGCGAAGCCGATGAACGCCACGAGGGCGAACGAAAGATAGATCACCGGCTGGTGCGCGTAGAACGCCCAGTCGGAGCGTCCGGTGAGCGCCCAGATACCCAGGTCGCCCAGCAGCCAGGCCGCGAACGGGACCAGGTACGCCATCCGGGCTCGCGCGAAAATGGCGCCGCCGAACAGGCAGATCGGCAGGAACGGCGATAAGTTCCAGGGATAGGTCGTGCTGCCGGGTTCGAGCGCCATTCCGAACTGCGCCAGCACATAAGGAATCAGCCGTGCCGCGACGCTCACGGCGAGCAGTGCGAGGATGACGAAGAGCCGAGGTTTCACGTCGCAACCTTCCGTGTTCATGGTTTGGCGGAAATCGGGCTGCGAGATTTGAACCCGCGCCCAGCCGGAGGAAGTCGATTCAGTCCGAAGCCTCGCAATCGGCCGGACCACCCTCTCTGATAAAGATAAAGAACCGCAGCCCCATGAGGACATCGACTTCCCGATCACGTCGTCCGGGGGATCAGAAGATCGAGACGTCGATGTACTTCTTCGGATTCTCCCTGAAGTCCGCCAGCAGCTCGGTGACGGATACCAGGGTTGCGTTGGCGTTGTCGTAGAGCTCGGGGTCGTTTACCAGCATCCCTAGGGTCCCCTCCCCCGAGTCGATCTTTTCGAGGATCGAGCGGAGCACCGACAACGTACCGTCGATGGAAGCGACGGCCTCGTCGAGAGTGGCGATGGCCGTGTCCGCCTGGGCCAGGACGCTCTCGATCCCCGGCGTTACCGCGCTGCCGATGGCGGCGGCCGAATCGGCGGCGGCCTGAACCGAGGCCGCCATCGCGGCAATCACGGAGCTCGTGGTCTCGAAAGACTCGCCGGTCGCGGTCAGGAAGGTCTCGAATTCGCGAACGCCCGACTGGACCGAGGCCACCGTCCCGGTGTCGAGCATGGCGTTCATGCGATCCAAGAAATCGGTCGCGTTGTCGGCCATGTCCTCGACCGAACCCAGGATGCCTCCGTCGCCCCCTTCCACTACGGGCAGCAGGTCTCCATCCTCATGGGTTCCCGGACCGGGGCCGGGCAGTACGAGGATGGTGCGGCCACCGAAGAGTTCGGGGCTCCCGAGCTCGACCTGTGACCCCACCGGAATCGGCCAGCGACGCTCGACCTCCAGGTTGACGTGCACCAGTCCGTCCTCGCGGAGGTTGAACGAATGCACTCTCCCGACATTCACTCCCCGCATCAGCACCGGATCCCCGCGCCTGACGCCCCCGGCGTCTTCGATCAGGGTGTAGAGGGTGTGGCGCCCGCGGAAGGTGGCGGGTTCGGTCATGGTGAACAGGACCGTCAGAGTGGCGACGGTTCCGAGGATGACGAAGATGCCCACGACGGCCAGGCTGGCCTTTCTGGGAGGTGGAAGATGATCGCTTACCTGCGGGTCGTGATCGGTTCTTCGTCCTGTGGCGTTCGTATTGGTCATGTGACTTCCATGTCGGCGGCCGCTCCGGCGGCAGCCCGGTCGAGGAATGCCCTGATCACCGGATCTTCGGATGACCAGAAGCCGGCGGGCTCGCCGATGTAGCGAGTCACCCCGTCATAAAGGATTGCCACCCGGTCGCAGATTTCGAGGCCGCCGAAAATGTCGTGGGTGACGACCACCGACGTGACCTCGATCCGGTTGGAGAGGTCTGTTATGAGCCTCTCCACGGCGGCGGTGTTGATAGGATCGAGACCGGTGGTCGGTTCGTCCCAGAGCAGGACTCGAGGAGTGCCTATGATGGCTCTGGCGATCCCCACCCTCTTCTTCATCCCGCCGGAGAGCTCCGCAGGCGTGGCCGAGAGCACCTCGCGGGGATCGAGGTTGACCAGGTCGAGGGCTCGCCACACCCTGCGGCCCTGCTCGATCCGGGAGAGGCCGCCGAGCTCGTTCTCGGGAATGCCCATGCACACGTTGTCGAATACGTTCATGGAGTCGAAGAGGGCGGCGTGCTGGAAGACGTATCCCACTTCCTTGCGTACCGCCGCCATGGCGCGGGCGCCGCTGCGGTAGATCGGTTCTCCCTCGAAGAAGACCTCGCCGCGGTCCGGCCTCACCAGTCCGATCGTCGTCTTGAGCAGCACGCTCTTGCCGACGCCCGAGGGTCCGAAGATGGCGAACATCTCGCCCGGTCGCACCTCGAGATCGACCCCGGTGAGCACGGGCTTATCGAAGGCCTTATGGATTTGGCGATACTCGATCAGGTTCAAACGCAATCGCTAGTCGAGGAGTAGCGGAGCGGCCAAGGCGTCGAGCACAAGCACCGTCACCGTCATGAACATGACCGCCTGCGTGGTGGTCCGGCCCACACCCTCGGCTCCGCCTGACGTGCGGAAGCCCATGTGCACCGCGATGAGAGGAATGAACAGTCCGAACGACACCGACTTGATAAGGGAAAAGGCGATATCCCAGGAGTTCCAGAAGACGCGGGCCCCGTATAGGAAGCGATCGAGGCCGAGACCGGAATCGAGATTGGCGCCCAGGTAGCCGGTGGCGCACCCCGAAACCGTCGCGATCCCGACGAGCAGCGGCATGACCAGAATGCCGGCAAGCACGCGCGGGGTGCCGAGGATGGCGAGCGGGTCGCGGCCCATCGCCTCGAAGGCGTCGATCTGCTCGGAGACGACCATGGTGCCGATCTCGGCGGTTATCCGGGCGCCGATGCGTCCCACCAGGACCAGCCCGGTCAGCACGGGCCCCATCTCGAGAACCATGGTCTCGACCACCAGGCTCCCGAGCACATAGTCGGGAACCACCGACGTCATCTGGTAACCGCCCTGCTGGCTGGTGACCACGCCCGCGAGCGCACCGGTGATGAGGACGATACTCACGCTCTGGAATCCCATCACGTGCATCTGCCGGACCACTGCGCTCAGGGCGAACCTTCCCCGTACCACCGCCCGCACGATGTGCCACGTCAGCTCGCCCAGCCCTCCCGCATGCTCGGCCGCGACGACGAACTTGCGCGCGGTCGAGCGTGTCATGCGGCGCGGAAGAGACCTACTTGGGCGAGTGCGGGTTGGCGTTGGCATCAAGGGGGTCGGGTCCGGCGCTCCGGGGTTCGGTCTTCACGGGATTGACGACGCCGAAAGAGCGGAGCGCCTGTCACCCGAGCGAGTCTCGGGGGTATTGTCGAGGTGGATGTCATACACCCTTTCGGTCGGGATTATCCAATGAAGATTCGGCTACCTCGCACAGGTTACCTCGGCGTCCTCGCGGTCGTTTGCGGTGCCTCCCCTCCCCTCCCGGCACCCGTGCTCTCGGCCCAGGAGCCGGAGGTCGATGTTGCGAACCTGGCGGCTCTGCCCGGGGTGGAGCGCGCTCTCATGCTCGTGGACGAACGCGATGTCCGCACCATGAGCGACCTGCTCGAGATCACCGAGATACCCGCTCCGCCCTTCGGCGAGGAATCGAGAGGCCGGCGCTTCGCCGAGATGCTTGCTGACTATGGCGCCGACTCCGTGTGGACCGACGAGGAAGGCAACGTGATCGGCCTGAGGCGGGGTCTCGGCTCCGATGCCGGAGTCCTGGCCGTCACCGGTCACCTCGACACCGTGTTCCCCGAGGGCACCGACGTCACCGTACGCCAGCGCGGCGACACCCTCTTCGCACCGGGCATCGGCGACGACTCCCGGGGGCTGGCCGCTCTCCTCGCCGTTCTGCGCACGCTCGAGGAGGCCGGGGTCGAGACTCGCGACGATCTGCTCTTCGTCGGAACGGTCGGAGAGGAAGGGATCGGAGATCTGCGAGGGGTCAAGCATCTCTTTCGCGAGGGCGGGCCGCGCATCGACGCCTTCATCTCGGTGGACGGAACCGGGCATGCCACCATCACCCATCAGGGGCTGGGTTCCTACCGGTACCGGGTGACCGTGAGAGGACCGGGAGGCCACTCCTGGAGCGCGTTCGGGTTGGCGAACGCCGCCCACGCCCTGGGCAGGATCATCTCGGCCTTCGACCTCGCCTCCGACGCCATCACCCGGAACGGACCGCGCACCAGCTACAACGTGGGAAGAATAGGCGGCGGCACCTCCGTGAACTCGATTCCCTTCGAGGCCTGGATGGAGATCGACATGCGCTCCATCTCTCCCGAACACCTGACCAGGATCGACGACGCCTTCCGCCACACGGTCGAGCGGACCCTCCTGGAGGTGAACGCGGCTCGTCGCGAAGGCCCGGAGCTGAGCGCCGAGATAGAGATGATCGGGAACCGCCCCTCCGGCGAGATTCCGGCCGACCATCCCCTGGTCAGGACGGCCGTCGACGTCTCGGAATACCTGGGCATTGATCCCGTCCTCGGTCGCGGCTCCACCGATTCCAACATCCCTATCTCTCTGGGAATACCCGCCATCACCATCGGCGGCGGCGGCGTGGGCTTCGGGGCTCACTCCCCCGGAGAGTGGTTCATTAACCGGGAAGGGACGCTCGGGATTAAGCGCGCCCTGCTCATCGCTCTGGCGCGGGCGGGGGTGGCCGAGAGCTGACGCGCGGCGACCGACCGGCGTTCGGGGGACCGCCTGCGACGGTCCGGATCGCGGTCGCTCTTGACCCCGACGGGCTCTTGCAGGAAGATTGACGGGTCCGGCCCCGCTTCGTCAGCAGGGCTTCCTCTCGCCCACGCTCCAGCATGAAATCCAAGTTCGCCCGTATCCAGCTCGTTCTCTGGCCCGCCCTTCTCCTCTCCACCGCCCTGCTGCTCGTCGGTCAGGAGCGCGGAGTCACAACGCCCAAAGAGGAGTTCGGCCACGAGATCGGAGCCGACTACACGCTCATCAACTACGAGCAGCTTCACTCGTACTGGGCCAAGCTCGCGAGCGAGTCCGACCGGGTCGTTCTCGACACCATCGGCCTCACCGCGGAGGGACGACCTCACATCCAGGCCGTCATCACATCGCCCGCGAACCACGGCGATATCGACCGTTACAGGGAGATCGCGGCCCGCATGGCCAAGGCCGAGGGAGTCGACGAGGAGGAGGCCTTTGAGCTCGCCGCCGCCGGAAAGGCGATAGTCTGGATCGACGGCGGACTTCACGCCTCCGAGGTGCTCGGAGCCCAGCAGCTCACCGAAATGGTCTACCGGCTCGCCGCCTACGACGATCCCGAGACCCTCCGCATCCTGGACAACGTCATCGTTCTGGCCACCCACGCCAACCCCGACGGTCACGCGCTCTACGCCACCTGGTACATGCGACACGACGATCCTATGGAGCGCACGACCGGCGGCGTCCCGGTTCTCTACCAGAAGTACGCCGGCCACGACAACAACCGCGACTTCTACATGGCGGCGCTCGCGGAAACGCAGAACATGAACCGCTCGATGTACCGCGAGTGGTTCCCGCAGATCGTCTACAACCACCACCAGACCGGACCGTCGGGCACGGTCATGTTCGCCCCGCCCTTCCGGGATCCGCCGAACCACTACCTCGATCCTCTCATCATCACCAGTCTGGATCAGGTGGGCTCGGCCATGCACCATCGTTTCGTGCGCGAAGGCAAGGGCGGCACGACGATGCGTTCCGGCGCCTCGTACTCGACCTGGTGGAACGGCGGATTGCGGACGACTCCGTATTTCAAGAACATGATCGGGCTGCTTACCGAGACCATCGGCCACCCGACCCCGATCGAGATCCCGTTCATCGCTCGCCGACAGATGCCGCACGGAGACTTGCCCCTACCGGTCGAACCCGGACCCTGGCGCTTCCGGCAGTCCGTCGAATACTCGCAGACGGCGAACTGGGCGGTGCTGGACTACGCGGCCCGGAACTCCGACCACCTGCTCTTCAACGGTTGGCGGATGGGGATGAACTCCATCGAGCGCGGCAATCGCGACTCATGGACCACGCTTCCCTTCGAGCTGGCTCCGCCCGACGGCTCCGCCCCGCCCCGGGGGGATCGAACCGCCTGGGAGGAGACCCTCCGCGATCCGGCGGACCGGGACCCGAGAGGCTTCATCATCCCGTCGGATCAGACGGATTTTCCGACGGCCACCAAGTTCGTCAACGCGCTCCTCTACGGCGGCGTGGACGTTCACAGGGCGACCTCCGACTTTACTGCGGAAGGCAAGGTCTATCCCGAGGGCTCTTACGTGGTGATGGGTGCGCAGGCCTTCCGTCCTCACGTGCTCGACATGTTCGAGCCGCAGCAGCATCCCAACGACTTCGCCTATCCCGGGGCGCCGCCCACCGCACCCTACGACAACACCGGTTGGACTCTGGCCTGGCAGATGGGTGTCGAGTTCGACCGTCTGGTCGAGGGGTTCGACGGTCCTTTCGAGCTCATAGAGGACGTCATCGAGTCCCCGCCGGCCGGAACGGTCGCTGGTGCGGAGGACGCCGCCGGTTACTTGACCGCCCATGTCAACGACGGCTTCGCCGCGGTCAATCGGGTGCTCGCCTCCGGCGGTTCCGCGTCCTGGATCACCGAACCGTTGAGCGCAGGCGGTGCGCAGTTCGACGCCGGAGCCTTCTACCTGGAGGCCGACAGAGCCTCGATAGAGGCGCTCGCGGCGGAAAAGGGTCTGGATTTCGTCGGGGTCGCGGCCGCTCCCCCGGCCGAGTCCATGGAGCTGAAGCCTATCAGGGTGGGGCTCTGGGACCGGTACGGAGGCTCGATGCCGTCCGGGTGGACGCGGATGATCATGGAGGATTTCGAGTTCGACTTCAACGTGGTCTTTCCGCCCGAGCTCGATGAAGGCGATCTCTCCGCATACGACGCGCTCGTCTTCGAGGACGGAGCCATGCCGCCGGTGGACGGGGGCATGGGCGGAGCCTTCCGAGGACGGGCCTTGCCCGAAGATATTCCGGAGGAGTATCGAGATCGGTTCGGGCAGGTGACCGCCCGGACCACGATCCCGCGTCTGCTCGATTACGTGCGGGGAGGTGGAACCGTGGTGGCCATCGGCTCGTCGGCATCTTTCGCGATGCACGCCGGACTCCCGGTCTCGAACCACCTTGTGGACGACGACGGTCGGCCGCTGGGGCGGGAGGAGTACTTCACGCCCGGCTCGGTGCTCGACATGAAGATCGAGCACGGATCGCCGCTCACCCACGGTTTCGGTGAGCGGGCCGACGTCCTCTTCAGCCACTCTCCGACCTTTTCGATGAACCCGGGTGCGGAGGCGGCCGGAGTGCGGGCGGTCGGACGGTTCGATTCGGACGCGCCGCTCAAGAGCGGATGGTCATGGGGAGGGCACCACCTCGAAGGCGGAGTCGGTGTGCTCGAGGCGGATTACGGCGAAGGCAAGATATTCATCTTCGGCCCGAAGATCACCTTCCGCAGCCAGTCGCACGGCACCTTCAAGTTCCTCTTTAACGCCTTGCACTACGGAGCTGCGGGAGGATAGGTGGAAGACCGGATCGCCGGCGTGGGCGCGGTAAGAACCTACCTGCCGTACCTGCGCAGTATCTCTCGGAGACGGTCGTGCGGCAGGGCGTGAACCGTCACGTCGTTCGCGCCGGTCATGGTCTCGGCGGCCACGAGCGCGTTTATCACGGCCTCCTCGGTGGCCTCCACCGTCGCACGGAAGATGCCGTCGAGCCGGTTGTTGGGCAGCGCGGTCAGAGTGGCGGTCTCGCCGGCGCGGGCCGCCTCCCGGTTCGCGGTCGTGAAGGCGACGAAGATGTCGCCGGAGCCGCCGGTCGAGACGCTCCCGTTCCGGGCCAGACCGAGAGAGACCCGCCGCGCGACTCGTTTGAGCTGATGGGGCAGCAAGGGGGCGTCGGTGGCGACGACCACGATGATCGAGCCCTCGCGCTCCTCGTCGGCGAGCTCGGGCGCCGGTTCCGGTGAGCCTTCCGGCCTCGGCCGTTCCGGCATGAGGTCGGCGATCTCCCGCCCGACCGGAACTCCCGCCACCCGAAGCAGGTCTCGAGCGCCGTAGTTGCACTGCACCAGCGCGCCGACCGTGAACTCCTCGCCATCGACCGTCACCAGACGGGACGAGGTGCCGATGCCGCCCTTGAAGCGGTGGCAGATCATTCCCGTGCCTCCGCCGACGTTTCCCTCGGAGACCGGGCCTCCCCGCGCGGACTCGAGGGCGGCGATGGCGTCCTCTTCGGTCACGTGCTGGCCGCGGATGTCGTTCAGCGTGCCGTCCCAGGTTTCCGCGACCACGGGAAGAGCGTTGAGCCAGTGTCCGATTCCCGTCTCCCGGGAACGGGCCATGCCGTAGCGGATTACGGCATGGTGGACCGCGCCCACGCTCAGCGTGTTGGTGATAGCGATGGGAGGATCCAGCATGCCTCGGTCCTCCATCCAGGTGGTGCCGGTCATTTCGCCGTCGCCGTTGAGCGAGAACCACGCGGCGAAGACCGGATCAGGGCTGGCGTCGCCACGCGGCCAGATGGCGGTCACCCCCGTGCGCACCGGGCCCTCGCCGATCACGAGCTCCCCTTCCCCGCGGACGATGGTGACGTGGCCCACCGTCACCCCGGCGACGTCGGTGATGGCGTTGTGGGCGCCTGGGCTGCCGTCGAAGGGCACGCCGAGGTCGCGAGCCCTGGGTTTCTCGGCGCTCTGCCGCTGTGAAGGGCTCGTTCGCGACGCCGCACCCAGGCTGTCTGCGGAAGCTCCGGCAAGGAGGCACGCGCTCGCGAACAGGAGGATGGTCGAAGAGACTGACACTATGGAGCTTGCTGGTGGTGGAACGGCCGGGTGGTCTTCCAACATCCGAGGCCGCAGGAACCGGCGGTAACTCAGTAGTCCACCGGACGGAGGAAGGATTCGCCGATGGCGGTGGAAGAGACCACCGCGACGGCGGGAAGCGCCCGCTTCCAATGGGTAGTCCGCAGCCGGCGGGCGGCGATAGCCACTGCCGACGCCGGGAATCCGGCCGCCTCCAGCTCGTGCTCGCGATAGCCGGTCAGGAGGCCGTGAAGAATGGGATCGGCGTCGTGATACGGTACGCCCAGTTCGTCTTCGTCGTCCACGCCGACAACAAGGTCCGCGCTCGCAGGCTTGCTCACCACTGGCTCGGGAATGCGGAGATGACGCGCCAGCTTCCAGACCTGGGTCTTGTAGAGATCGCCCAGCGGGTTGAGCGGCGGCGAGTCGTCGGCGTGCCAGGTGAAGTAACCGAGCAGCCGTTCGCTCTTGTTGCCGGTGCCCAGCGGCAGGGCCTCCAGCTTCGCGGACTGATCGAAGATCGCCACCGCCCTGAACCGAGCCATGACGTTGCCCCGGCGGAGGGGCGAGAGTTCGGGCTCGTGCTCCCGCACGTAGGCGTCGACCGAGCCGGTGATGTCGATGGTCCGCTCCGCGACCCCCAGACTGCTGGTGACGAGACGGGCATGAGAGAGGCTCTCGGGATTCGAGGTCCGGTACGGAAGGCGCAGCGCGTGGACGTTCTCCGGTCCGAGGGCCCGGCAGGCCAGGGCCAGCGTGACCGCCGAATCGACCCCGCCGCTTACCCCAACCACCGCCCGTTCGAAACCACGCCGGCGGAGCAGCTCGTCCCGCAGGAACTCGACCAGGGTTCTCTCCACCAGCGCCAGGTCGAGCTCGAGCTCGCGCTTGAGATTCTCGCGGGTCGGGAAGGCCCGAACGGGTCGCTCACAGCTATCGGCGACCGCCGCCGGGATCTCGGGATCCTCGGTCTCCTCCACGATGGCTCCTCGTCTCTTCCGGCTTCCGCCAGGCGTATCGGCGCGCGCGGCGCTGATAAGAGAACGGCCCAGGTAAGGCAGGGCCCGCACGAAATCGCCCAAGAGCGGCGAATCGGCCCGAGCCCGGTCCAGAGTTTTCCAGTCGAGAGCGACCGGCGTGACGCCGTCCTCCCAGAGCGGCCCGCGCGCCGTTATCGCTCCGTCAGGTCCGCAGACCACCGAACCGCCTGCGAAGAGCTTTCCGCCTTCCGAACCCGTCAACTGGCCTACCGCCACGTAAACGCCATGTTCACGGGCCGCAGCGATAGCGAGCTCGTCCCAGAACCTGAGATTGGCGGGTCTTCCGGCGGATTCGGCCCCGAGTCCGCGTACCGGTGACGCGCTCGGCACCAAGATCGCGCGTGCTCCGCCCACGGCTAGAATTCCGGCGGAGAGCGAGTGCCACATGTCTTCGCAGATCAGGATGCCCATCCGTCCGAAGCGGGTGTCGAAGGCCTCGATCGCGCGCCCGGCCTCGACGAAGCGGGCCTCGTCGAACAGGCCGTAGGTGGGCAGGAAGACCTTGCGGTGGATGTGGATCACCCGCCAACGATCCCCGGCCGCTTCCAGATAGGCCGCCGAGTTGTGAACGCGGTGTCGCCAGAGCTCGAAGAAGCCGACGACGAGATCGGGGGCCTCTGCCGACGGGACGCCCAGCCCGTCCACGAGCTCGGCGGCGGTGAGCGCGGCGTCCTCGACTCCGCCCTCCAGGAAGTATCCGCTTAGCACCGCCTCCGGGAAGAGCGCGATGTCGGTCGTGCCGGCCAGCTCCTCCGCGATCTCCCTCACGGCAGCCAGGTTGGCGCCCACTCGGGCCTTTTCGGGTCTGTACTGGACCATGGCCAGCCGGACGCTCGCCGAGACGGCCGCCAAGGCCTGAACGGGGTCTTCGCGCACCGTGGCCGCAATGCCCGTCGAGGTCGGCCTCACAACGCTTCCCTCCGCCTGGAGCCCGTGCTCGCGACGGCCCGCTCGTCGTCGGCCTCCAGCCCCCACGCCCGCCAGCCGTCCACGCGCCCCCGCGCAAACAGTTCAATTTTCCGAAGCGCCGGAAACATCCTGTCGATGCGGTCTCGGACCTCGTCCGGCTTGCGCGAGTGTTCCCGCCTGGGACTCCGGACCATCTGGCGAACGTTTCGCGCACCGCGCGGCAGGGGAATTCTGCCGCGCTTGAAGACGAGACAGAGCTCGCACTGGCTCATGGTGTAGAAACCGGGGTTGACCCGGCCCTTGTCCCATACGAAACCGACGGTCGCCCACCGGAACCCCCACGCTTTCCCGAGGTCGATTCCCTGGTCGAGATGGGGGTTGGTCACCCACATGAACAAGAGGCTGTCCGGGGCCGCGATCCGGTGAACGGAAAGGCCCTTGAGATCGTCGAGGGTCACCGTGGGATAGTGGCGGATCGCTCCACCGCTGTCACCGTTCCCGCCCCCGGCGTGTTGGAGCTGGCCCTTATAGTCCCATGGTGGATCGGCGTAGAGGATGTCGAACCGGCTCGTCGGCAGCGGCGGGAAGCCGATCATGCCACCCTGTCGTCCCGAGGAGCCTCGGTTGGATCCCGCTAGTCGTTTCCCTCGGGCGGGGCGGCCTGCAAGGTGATCCGTCCTGTGCGCACGTCCCAGACGAACTCGGTGTCTTCCTGGTAGATGAAGCTGTCCGAGACGCGCGTCGGCGGCGAGTTCTGGCCTCGGGCCGGGTCCATGCGGTCGGAGGAGGAGCTGTAGACGACGAAGGTCCACCTCCCGATCATCCCGGTTCGCCGGAAGCACTCGGTCACCCTGCGGCCGATGCCGACCTCGCCGATGCGGAGCCTCTGCCTACTTTCGTGTCGGATCCACACGTTGCCGATGGGTCCGCCGCCGTCCTCGTTGTTGACGGTGAAGCAGGCGCGGGGAGCATTGGGGTCCTCGGGGGCGGACGCGCACGCCGTCAGGACCGCGAGAGCGGCGAGGGGAGCCAGGAGACGGGAGGGTGTGATCTGAACGTTCATGTCTGTACCGCAGCCTTTAAGGGCGGGAGGCCAATGGCGGGAGGCCGATCTACGGGTGGTTGACATTCCCTTACCCTGCGCATCGGTCTCGGTTCACGGGTTTGGATATAGCGGCGTTCCGTCGCTTCAATGAGGCCGAGGCGGACCCGCCCCGGTAGGGTTCCTGGCCAAATTCGGTCCTGCGCTGGCCACCGTCGGCTTCAAAGAGGCCGGGGCGGACCCGCCCCGGTAGGGGGAGCGACACGTCGGTAAATACGGACCTTCGCTCCAGGTGCTTCAAAGAGGCGGGGGCGGACCCGCCCCGGTAGGACGCGGCCGGCGCAGGCGAGAGGATCGGCATTAACCTGCTTCAAAGAGGCGGGGGCGGACCCGCCCCGGTAGGACCCGAGGGAGAGGCGACCGAATCCGAGGAAGACGAGGCTTCAAAGAGGCGGGGGCGGACCCGCCCCGGTAGGCTCCTACCGATTGGGACGGGGTAAAGGCCGACATTTGCCGCGCTTCAAAGAGGCCGGGGCGGACCCGCCCCGGTAGGCTAAACGCCGGAAGGCCGAGCCGGCCGAGTCCGTCCCGCTTCAAAGAGGCCGGGGCGGACCCGCCCCGGTAGGAGTACCGGGCTGGGTCGGGACGCCCCCGCTGCAAAAAGCTTCAAAGAGGCCGGGGCGGACCCGCCCCGGTAGGCCCCAAGCAGCTTTAGATCGGCGTGCCAGTCGATGCCGCTTCAAAGAGGCCGGGGCGGACCCGCCCCGGTAGGCTGCCTGCGGGACGTGTCGCGTTGCTGTCTGGACCTGGCTTCAAAGAGGCCGGGGCGGACCCGCCCCGGTAGGTGTACGCCTGATGCCCCCGGTTATGGAGATTTTCCGGCTTCAAAGAGGCCGGGGCGGACCCGCCCCGGTAGGTCGAACCAGCCGTACGACCGCTGATCGACCCATTCGCGCTTCAAAGAGGCCGGGGCGGACCCGCCCCGGTAGGCCGTTCGCTCACATGTGGGGCATCCTGTGCGGCGAAGCTTCAAAGAGGCCGGGGCGGACCCGCCCCGGTAGGGAGGCTACAC